>CAZPNF010000358.1:0-2949 GCA_964587715.1 uncultured bacterium
TGGAGAAGGTGGTTCCGCCTGAGCCGGAAGACATCGCCCGGATTCTGGTTTCTGCTAGACTAATGATGCCCGAGACTCCCCTTATTTTGGGGTGTATGAGACCCAAGGGCAAACATCGGATAAAAACTGACCTGCTTGCTGTTAGAGCCGGCGTCGACGCCATAGCCTTCCCTGTCGAGGAAGCCATCCAGTTGGCAGAATCCATAAATCTGGAAAAATCCTTTTCGCCTCTCTGCTGTTCCCAAATTTTTGGAGACATCAACCTTAAGTCGTTTTAGGCAATCACAGACACGTTACGTCAAGCGATGAGCAGATTCCTAGGCAATCAAACTTTTCTTATTGGTTTAGCGGTTCAAATCTTCTATTCGCTTATTTTCTTATTTGCCACCATCAAATTACTCAAGAAAACCATCGAATAACTTCCCCTTTTGATTGGCTAGTCAATGAATTTTTATCTGAAGGCAGATTTATGATACTGCATGGAAGAGATATTATTTTGGTTAGCCGCATTCTTTGCCGAAGTAATAGGCACAATGGCAGGTTTTGGTTCTTCCACAATCTTCTTGCCAATTGCCCTTTTCTTTCTGGATTTCAGAACAGCGCTAACTTTGGTTGCAGTATTCCATATGTCTGGAAACATTGGCAGAATAACCTTCTTTCGACATGGCTTCAATAGAAGATTGCTGTTAATTTTTGGATTGCCGAGCGTCATCTTAACGCTTTTGGGCGCATTACTAGTTACTTACGCTCCATCAGAAATTCTGAAACTCATCCTAGGAGTTTTCCTCATTGTTTTCTCTTTGGCATCCTTATCCAAACCCGAAATCTCCTTCTCTCCAAGCAAAAAGAACAGTTTCGTTGGGGGAAGTCTATCCGGCTTCTTTGCTGGGCTTATAGGAACTGGAGGCGCCTTGCGGGGCGCGTTCTTGACATCGTTTAACTTGGAAAAATCAGTGTATATCGCAACAGCTGCAGCCATATCATTGGCCGTGGACGTAACAAGGATTCCCGTTTACTTCGGCAGCGGATTTCTGCAACCACAATTCTACTATTATATTCCGATACTTTTCTTGTTAGCAATTTTTGGTTCTTTTACTGGCAAAAAAATTGTTAACAGAGTTTCCCAACCAACATTCAGGAAAATTGTGTTCATAGCAATTACTCTGGTAAGCCTAAAATTTGTCTACGACGGCGTAATCTACCTAATCTAGTTTTTACCGTGAATGCATCAAGTTTTTCTATGAATGCGTGCGCTAGCCCATCTCACCAAAGTGAAGATGTTTTGTTAATTTTCTAACTTATGTAATGTGGTTCTGGACTTGTGTGTATCCATCCGTATGATCTGTAGATTTTTTTGCCTTTTTCTGATGCGGCATAATCAATGAATTGTTTTGCCGTCTCTTTCTGCTTTGAGAATTGGATAACAGCGATTCCGGTACTTCTGAAGACCTGTAGCTCCCTAGGCAAATCGACAACTTCTATGGTTGCTGGCCATAACTTCTGGAATGCATCCCAACCAAAAATAGCGTCAGCCTTCTTAGTGTTAAGCAAAGCAACAACTGCACCGCATCCATCCGCAAACTCCGTGATGTTCCTTCTAATCTTGTCAGTGAGCCCCGCCTTGCTGGCAACCTCATCCCACACACCTAAGAGACAGCCGCCAATAGCGATTCCCACTTTCATTTCTTCCTTAACTAAATCGTAGATTGAATCGATCCCTTTTGGATTGCCCTTTGAAACAAGGATTGCAGACCTACGGTAACCAACACTTCTTCTTGTTTCTCCAAAAATCAATCCCTTGACCTGTGCTTCATCAAAAATGAATTCAGCCCCACACGTCAAAACATCGCCCTGCTTCAACTCGGTAATCTCAGAAACTAGTTCTTCCGCCTTGCCCACAGTAAACTCGAAATCAATCCCATGTTTTGCCGTGAACTCTTCAGCGCACTTCTTGATTGGCGGAGCAACTGCCCCTGATGAATATACATGCAACCTTTTGTTTAACATACTTTACCTCCACCTACGTTATTGTTTGTCTCCTCAAGCTAATACATCTTATCCAAAAAATACTCCATCATTAATCTCTGGATGTTTTTACCTGACATAAGATGCCTTTAGAAATGTGCTTTTCTCGGTGTTTCTTGAATCGTCCAATTTTCCTTTTCACGTTGCTTCAGCTTCGTGTTTTTCTTAGAATTCGAATCGTTATGTTTTTAAGATAAACAGCTATCACAATAACATATCTGACTGAGGTGAAATGTTTGGTCAAAGTAGAAGACTATGAAGTGCCCGAAAACCTGTATTACCACAAAGAATACCTGTGGGCAAAGGTAGAAAACGGAAAAGTAAAAGTTGGAATAATCGATTTCGCCCAAAAACAGCTCAACGACATCGTATACGTCGAACTCCCCAGCGTAGGTGACAACATAACCCAAAATGAGCCCTTCGGAACCCTAGAGTCGGTGAAAGCAGTCTCCGACCTCATTGCTCCTATAAGCGGCACAATCGAAGCCGTAAACGAGGAACTGGAATCCAAACCCGAGCTGGTCAACGAAGACCCCTACGGCGAAGGATGGCTTGTAATAGTAGCCCCAACAAACTTAGACGCAGAACTAAAGGCGATCATGAACTTCGACGCAGCTGTCGATTGGCACAAAAACCTCGTAAAAGAGGGTTAACTGAACTATCGCTAAATGCCTATTTTCCTAGGAAAACAGGTAGGAGTCTTAGCAGGGGTTAGCCCAAAACAATTTTTCCCTAAAAGTTTTTTTATCTAGAAACAGACAATCACTATACAAAAAGTGGCGGGAATCCATAATGGCCAAAATCCATAAAGACATAATTAAGGTACTCTCAGAAAAACCATTGACTCTCACTGAGATTGCGGAAAAACTCGAAAAATCCGAAAAGAAAGTTTACAATGCTTTAAAGAAACTCTTCAGCGACGGC
>CAZPNF010000359.1:0-2943 GCA_964587715.1 uncultured bacterium
TTAATAAAATTCCCGCTGTACTTACAATTCAGAATTCTTATTAAATTATGTGTTATCAACATAAGTGTGATTTGAACTATGAAGGTGGATGCTGGGCTAACTGTTTTTGTTGGATTCGCGATTTTATTCCTACTTCTGAGTTCCACCGTGACTGCTGCGGATGAGACCGAGTTCCAAGTTGAATCCACAGACCTTCAAATATACAGGGACGGTTTGGTTCGCGTCACACAAACCTTGAGTGTAAATGAAACAGTTCCGGCGGTAACTCTGCTCCTTCTGCATTCTTCAGTTGACAACTTTATTGTGCTTGACGAAAACCAGACTGTTCTGGACTACGAAGTAGACGGAACCAATCTGACCGTCTTCACTTTAGGAGCCACAAGCGTTTCGCTTCAGTATGACACACACTCTTTGACAATGAAAGACGCTGAAGTGTGGACTTTCCTTGTTGACAACCCATATAACCTTACTGTTCAGTTGCCTGCAGACTCAACATTGGTTTATCTCAGCGGAAATCCAATCGCGATAGAGAGCGAAGGGAACCAAATAGTATTGACTTTGTTTCCTGACCAATGGGAAATAAGCTACATTTTTCCATTAACTCCACCCGCAGACTTCCAAATCAGCGACCTCAAGGTCACCCCATCTGAGGTTGAGGCAGGCGAAGAGGTTACGGTCTCGGTTAGAATCACCAATGTGGGCGGGCAAACAGGCTCCTATACACTTCAACTGTTAATCAATCAAACAATAGAGGAAACCAAAACGGTGACACTTGAGGAAGGCGCCTCAACCACAACAGAATTCAAAATCGTCAAACAAACAACGGGAAAATACAACATAGAAATAGGCGGTTTAACAGGCGAATTCACAGTTAGCGCGTCATCTTCGAACGGTTCACATTCAGACCTGATTCCCATCGGATACCTTGTTGTTGCTGTGGTTGCCGTGGCTGCAATAATTCTTGTAATATACTTGCTCTTTAGACGAAGAGGCTGCAATGTTGAGAAAATCTTCAAGATGAATCCTCAACTAAACCAAGAAGAAAAAGATGTGATACAGTTCTTAGCTGAGAATGAGGGAAAGGCTTTCGAGTCTCAGATAAGAGAACGGTTTCCCGACATACCGCGAACAAGCCTCTGGAGACTAGTTAAACGGCTGGAAAAGCTGGAAATAATCAAAGTAAAAAAGATTGGACTTGAAAATCAAGTGGAACTAAAAAAATAAAGAAAAAAGATGGTTATTTTATGGCTTGTTGCCGTTTCCTTGCCCCACGCCTTGAGCCGGTCCGCGATTTCTAATCTCTTGCGCGAGCGCCTTACCCATTTCCTTCATGGTTTGACCAATTTCCTTCAGGTCCTTAATGGCGTCTCTGATTTCACCCATTTTTTGTTCAGCGTTTTCGGTCATGTTCTGGAGAGCCTGTTCGAACTCGGTGACATTCTGGTATCCAAGTGATTGCAAAACTCCGTCGACGTCGATTCCCTCGTTGTCTGCGGATTCAATGTTTTCTCTGATTTTCTCTCGAACTCTCTCCATAATCCGTAGATAGTTTTGCATTCTCCCAGCATTTCCCTGCTCAGCTTGGGTCTTCAAGTATTGGTGTGCTTCGGATATCAGGTGGTTGGCTTGTGTTAGGTTGTATGCAGTTTCGGTGATGTTGCCGTCTAGGAGCCAAAGTCTCGCTGTGTCTATGTCTAGGTAGCTTGTTGCGTTGTCCAGCAGCTCGAGCGCTTCTGTCGCGTCTTCGGGCAAAAGCTCTCTAAGTCTTTCTATCCGTTCAAGTGCACGTTGCATCGCCACCAAGAGTCCTTGGCCATCGATTATCTGTCCTCTCTGAACCTCAGATTCGCACAGTATGAAATTGATTGATCTGAAGACGTCCCTGAAGATTTCCAGCGCTTGGGTTGCATTAGCAACTGCGCCCTCATAGTCTTCGGCTTCGAGAGCATCATAAGCCGCCGTTACGTTTGCCTTGCCTTCATCGAATAGCGTCACGTTGCCTTCCAGCTCGTCAAGGAGGGTAGCGTTATCGATCATTTCTAAAACAGTATCGTTAACGTACACTAGGTCGATAAGGTTTTCAACTTTCTGTCCTGCCCTGTCCGCTAATTCAACGATTTTTTCAGCTTTGTCGCCTTCACTTTGTCCATAGAACATCGCCGCTGAGACCGGCACCGCCATTACAATAATTGTTGCTAAGACGATGACGATTGCAAGTTTGCTTGTTTTCACCATTTTTATCACTGTCAGAATACTTTGTTAAACCCTAAAATAAGGGACACTTCGGTATAGGCGTTCCAAAATTTGGAACGCTTATTCCAGAAAACCAAATGCAAAACCGCTTTATGCTTTTATTTGACTATCCAATTACTGTAGATGATTAGAGAGGAAAGCTGAATTATGCCTGAAGAGATTATTGGACATGGGACATGGTACGACAAGACAGCTGCTGAAATCATAGAAAGAGAACGTAAGCTAGGTCGAAGCCTAGACCTGATCAGGACGGAGAGCGGTCTCGGAGCCTCCGGTTTTCCTCACATCGGCAGCTTCGCTGATTGTGCCCGGTCTTACGCCGTAACATTGGCTCTTCAGGAGAAGGGATTCAAATCAGAGTACATAGCCTTCGCTGATGACCTGGACGGTTTAAGGAAGGTTCCAGCTGGGCTTCCAAGGTCGCTGAGCAAATATTTGGGCTATCCAGTGACCTCTATTCCAGACCTTCACGGTTGCCATGACAGCTTCGGGGAGCATATGACCAGCCTACTTTTGGAGTCTTTAGACCAGAGCGGCATCAAATACACTTTCATGTCCGCCAAGCAGTCTTACGAGAAAGGTCTCTTCACAGATGAGATTAAGGCGATACTCATGAACGCCCAGAGGGTGGGGGAGATTGTGCAGGAGGAGGTTGGGCAGGAAAAATTTGTGGAAGTTCTTCCCTACTTT
>CAZPNF010000360.1:0-2925 GCA_964587715.1 uncultured bacterium
GTAGGCGTTTATGCTCCTTTTGGTTTGGGCACTGAATGGGATCTTCTCTATGTTCCTCCAGCCTACGGTAATCCCAATGCTATATCCAAAAAGAACGAAAACTACAGCGATCACCAGGTGATTAACATCCAGCCAACAGTTGCTTTCAAACTATCGGAAAAAATTTCTGTGGGATTGGGCGTGAGTTACGTATGGGGAAAGATGGTGCTGGATATGATCAACCTGCCCCTCAATCCTATGCTTGATGTATGGAACAATCCCCAAAATCCCTTAAATGCATTAACCGCCTTTTTGCCAGAATTCAAAACAGATCAATATCGGCTCATCGTGGAAAACAATCTTGACGGAAGTGGATCGGCATACGGTGCCAATCTCGGCATTCTGTTCGATATCAGTGAAAAATTATCCTTGGGAATCTCCGGACGCTATGCCACCGACCTGAAGCTGAAGGGTGACATGAAGCAGACCGTAGCACTACCGTATGATGAGGCCATGGTTGCTGCTATTAACAATCTTGTTGCGGGTGGTTATCTTACAGATGCGCAAGGACAGGCTTTTGCAGGCGCATTTTCAGGACTAAATCTCACCGAAAAATTAAACGTCGAAGCAGACTTGCCCTTACCCTGGACCATCGGTGCTGGTGTAGCCTTCAAACCCAGCCCAAAACTGACCCTTACAGCCGATGCCTCCCTTACCAACTGGAGCAGTTGGGGAGACATTAAAGTAAAAATCGAGGGAGGGGACGAGATCCGCTTGGAAGAGAATTGGAAAAACACTGTAGAACTTGGCGGAGGATTTGAGTTCTTAGCTGTGCAAAAAGAATCAAGTAAATTCTTTGTACGGGGTGGTTTCTACACAGTGAACACACCTGCTCCTGACGAGACAATGAGTCCTACAATCTTAGATCCTAACCGCCGCTATATTATTACTGGTGGATTGGGCCTGAATCTTGGGAAAATCAGCTTTAACCTCGCTTACGAAAATGTCCTCTTCAAGAATAAAGATGTTAAAGAGTACGTTTTCGACCCAGCAACTGGAGCAGCCGAAAATTATGCAGGTCTTTACAAATTCCATGCTACGGTGATCACTTTCGGGACCAGCATTGGTTTCTAAGAAAATCCTATCTAAAGATAACCTTGCGAAGGTTTTTAAACCTTCGCAAGGTTATTAGATTCAGGCTTCAGCCTTTCGTCGGCATTAATGAAACCCTGAAGGGTAAATTCCATTTATTCAGGTGGTCTCCACTTCAAAAGTGGAGACCACCTTTTTTACACAATGGCACTGCCTCTCTAAAAATCCCCCTTTAGGAAAGGGGGATTTGAAAGATTTAAAAGGAATTCAGGCTTCAGCCTTTCATAAAAATGGCCTGTATAGTACGATCTAACACAGTCTCTGACTGTGTTTAGTGAAACTTTGTACTGTAAACTAAAATACACACGGTTACAAACCGTGTGGGATAGCTGGTTGCGGAAACCGCTACGCTAATTTCCGCAACCAGCATTTAATCAGAATTAACACACCCCTGTTTTTGTGAGGAGCCCCGCCCTGGTGGGACGATTATGTCGAAGATGCATCGTGGCGTGCAATCCCCTTACGCCAATGCCAATATACTTCGAAATCCCGCTTTCTGCGGTAAGTTAGATATGTACTTTTCCCGACTCGAACAAAAAGGCAAACCACTCATCCCCTAAAAGAGATTTTAAACTCGGGGTCCAATAACTGTGCGGATCTATCCTCCCATTTTTTGATATTCCCACATCTTCGCATAAAGAACAAACAGATAGATTGTAGAAACGATACACACGACAAGCCCGATTGCTCCATCTTTGTATCCTTCTTTAACAAAATACATTCGGATAAATCTGGAAAGGGGATGAAAGATAAAATCATACCATTTGATAGACCTATTTGAGATTCGTTTCAGCTTATCTTGAACTTCCAGAGAAGTATAGCGATTCATTTTTTCAAAATATTCATGCAAGCTGTCATACGAAAAATGAAGCAGAAATCCGTGGAGATTTTCAATTCCCCCTTCGACAATAAAACCCTCGTGTATCGATACCACTGGCAGTTTAACTTTGTCTTTACGAAACAAGCGGAGAATTTTATCGGGAAACCAGCCGCAGTGTCTGACTGGACGGTGGAGAAAATAGTTTAATCGATTTAGATAATATCCATTACAGGCTTCTCTTCCAACTCGCAATTGGATTTCTCTATTTAATTCGGGTGTTACTACTTCATCCGCATCTATAACAAGGACCCATTCGCTGGAAACCCGCTGAATGGCAAATTTCCTCTGTTGAACATATCCTTCCCACTTATTATAAAAAACTTTTGCTCCTAAGGACTTTGAAATTTCAACTGTTTTGTCGATACTGTCGGAATCTACCACAATAATTTCATCAGCCCATTGAACACTATCAAGACAGTTCCTGATGTGCTCTGCTTCATTTTTTGTAATAATAACTACCGATATTTTACTCATCGCTGATCTTGTTGAAGTAATTTCTTTACGTTCTGAATCACTTGTTCTACTTTTACGTTCTCAGTCTTATTTTCTTTGCCTCTGATTGCGATAAACTTGCTGCCAATGGGTTTCCAATATCTTGGATCAGTTGGTCCAAAAATAGCTACAAGAGGTGTGCCAACTGCTGCGCAGAGATGCATTATCCCGGTATCATTGCAGACAACAACATCACAGAGAGAGAAATGGATGGCCTGATTTCGCAAAGTTGTGGGTTTAACTTCTATTATAGGAGGAAATGAAACATACTTAAGAAATTCTTTATGTAAATCCTCTTCTTTTGACCCCCAGAATAAAGCGATCTTGAAATTGTATTTATCATGGAGAGTTTGTGCCAACCTGCTGAAATATTTAATCGGCCATCGGTTTTCTATTTTGTTTGCACCTATATGAATGCCAAT
>CAZPNF010000361.1:0-2906 GCA_964587715.1 uncultured bacterium
ATGGCAAGAAGTTAAGCTGTAGCGTTTTTCTCTCAGTTGCTAAGCTGAAGTTTGGGAAGGAGGAAGAGAACAACAACAATAAATTATCAAAAATACGTTACAAAAGCAAGTATTATCCTTTCTCCCATCGTTTATTTCTGTGTTGGTAACGAATAAAATCCTTACGGATTAAATCCAGTGAGTAGGTCTGGTATATTTTTTCAACTTTGTGTCTATCTTCGTCCATGAGTCAAAGATTGCATTCGTGTTTTTTTATTTCAGAAAAATTCTGGATATTGTCCACTTAGGGTAATCTTTGTTTTTGGGAAAGAATATAGTAGAAATTATCCCACGAAACCCCTTATCTTTACTACAGTGTTCCCAAGCTGGAATTTGAAAACGATATTCTCCTCGACAATTTCCTTTTTTTTTATTATATTTGTAAGGAATTAACTTCTAAGGAATGGTATGCTCCAGAGTATTAAAAGACTTACTAAACATTCTGCTGTTTACGGAATTGGTTACATTGTGAGCAGGTCGATAGGTTTTTTGCTTCTCCCAATTCACACGAATTATCTTCTCCCAGGGGAATACGGAATAGCTGCCCTTCTTTTTTCTTCTCTGGCTATTATGAACATAATTTTCAGTTACGGTATGGATGTGGCTTTCTTAAGATTTTTTATTTTAGAAGACGACGAGCATAAAAAACACACGATTTTCAGTACTGCCTTCTGGATAATTTTTGTAACAGGGCTTTGTTTTTCTTCTATTTTAGTATTATCCCCAACCCCTTTCTCACAGATTATTTTCCGCAGTTCCCGCTACA
Source organism: uncultured bacterium (assembly GCA_964587715.1). Lineage (GTDB taxonomy): Bacteria > Zhuqueibacterota > QNDG01 > QNDG01 > DSAB01 > CAYYPT01. The sequence goes on from CAZPNF010000361.1 coordinate 806, forward strand.
TTGTTCTCGTCCGTTTATCCGGCGGCATTCTCTTAGCTGATACGATGGCACTCATTCCATTTCTTCTGCTGAGAGGTGAAGAGAAATCCGTCACGTTCATCAGCCTCAAGTTTTTAAACGTTGCTGCAAATTTTGGGCTTAATATTCTTTTTGTTGCTATTCTTAAAAAAGGTGTGGTTGGAGTTTTTACTGCTAATCTAATCGCATCTGTTTTTACTTTGATAACTGTTTCTCCTATCCTCTTCAAGTGGCTTGTACCTAAATTTAAAAAAGAGACGCTTTTTGAACTTCTTCGGTTCGGGCTTCCCTATGTACCGTCGGGGCTCTCAGTTATAATAATGGATCAGATTGGTCGTTTTTTTCTTGACCGCATGATAGGAGAAGAAGCCACTGGAATCTTCAGTGCCAGCTACAAATTGGGAATGTTTATGGCTCTTGTGGTGGCTGCCTTTCGTTTCGCGTGGCATCCGTTTTTCTTAAGTACTTCAAAGCAAGATGATGCGCCGAGAATCTTTGCAAGGGTTCTAACTTATTTTTTGGCTGTAACGGGTTTCATTTTCCTGACTATATCATATTTTATTAATGAGATCATCCATTTTCATCTCTTTGGAATCAGCCTTTTTGGAGAGGGATATACGTCGGGCATAAAGATTGTGCCAATTGTTATGCTAGCCTATATTGGATATGGAGTTTATGTAAATTTTATCGTGGGGGTTTATCTTAAGAAAAAGACAGGTCTTCTTCCTCTTGTAACAGGTGTTGGTGCAGTGGTCAGTATTCTGGCAAATTTCCTTCTTATTCCACATTTTGGGATTGTTGGTGCTGCGTGGGCTACTTTTTTAGCTTATGCTTCAATGACTGCTGCTCTCTACTGGGTCAGTTACAGACTTTATCCTATCCCTTACGAAACAGGTAGAATCCTTAAACTTCTCGCTGCTGGAGCAGTCCTCTTTGTCCTTGGAACATTTGTCTTTAGTAATGGGTGGGTACGTCTTCTTTCCTTAATATCTTTTCCTCTTTTTCTCTGGATGTTGGGATTTTTTAATAAAGGTGAAAAGTTGGCAGCGAGACAATTTTTAGATAAAAAACTAAAGTTCTGTAAATTTAATAAATGACAAATAAATACCAAAAAATTCCTTGATTGATGTTTAATCATCCTTCGATTTCGTTCAGGATGAGGGTTGGTTGAAACAAGTTGTTTTGTTCGATGTTGTGATTCAAAATAAAAGGTAAATTCTAAACGATATCAAAAACTACAGGAGGTTGTTTTGAAGCTTCAAGAATGTGTTGAGAAAGCTTTTGAAAATGTTCAAGAAATTTATTCCAGAGAAGAAACAGCAGAGATTTTTGGTCTGCTGAAAGTAGAACTCAACGCAGGCCGTGTGCGTGCTGCAGAAAAACAAGGTGACAGATGGGTTGTCAATACCTGGGTTAAAAAAGGAATTCTTCTCGGATTTCGCATTGGGACTCTAAGCGATATGTCTATCAGTGATCGTTTTGTTTTTTATGACAAAAACACTTTTCCTTTGAAATCTATCTCCATTAACGATGGTGTTCGTATTGTTCCTGGAGGTTCTTCTATCCGTGATGGTTGTTATATCGGGAAAAGTGTAACATGCATGCCTCCGATATACATCAATGTTGGAGCTTATGTGGACGATGAAACGATGATAGATTCCCACGCACTGGTAGGCTCATGTGCTCAGATAGGGGAAAGAGTGCATCTCAGTGCTGGTACGCAAATCGGAGGTGTGCTTGAACCTATTGGTTCTCTACCAGTTATAATTGAAGATGATGTTTTGATAGGCGGTAATTGCGGAATCTATGAAGGAACAATTGTGCGGGAAGGAGCAGTTATAGGTGCTGGTACTATAATTACAGGTTCCACACCTGTTTATGATATTGTTCGTGATCAGGTCTACCGCAGAACTGATGAATCTCCTCTCGAAATACCGGCAGGTGCTGTTGTTATTCCGGGTGCACGTCCCATAACCAAAGGTCGGGGAAAAGAGTTGGGACTTTCTGTATACACGCCGATTATTATAAAATATCGAGATGAAAGAACTGAGAGTGCTGTCAAATTGGAGGATATGCTGAGGTG
>CAZPNF010000362.1:0-2896 GCA_964587715.1 uncultured bacterium
AACTCGAGCACCATCAGGGGGAAGAAGATCAGAGAGACGATATTACAATGGTTGGAATAAGGATATAACATCACTAACAAATTGAATGTTATTTAATTTCTTATGATAAAACAAGATGTTCTTCTAAAATTTGAAGGAACCATTTCCCAGGAGATTCTGGTTGGTTTGGCTGAAAATATTGAAGATAAACTTTCTCAGAATGGTGTAAGTTATAGAACAATCAAAAGAATTTTTGCCATATTTATTGAACTGGCACAGAATGTGTACCATCATTCTGGGGAAAAGGTAGAATTAAAAGAAGGCAAAAAAAAAGTGGGTACGGGAAGTATAGTGATCAGAGAGACTGAAAATTCTTATTCAATCACGGCCGAGAATTTAATAGAGAACAACAAAATTCGACCGCTTGCCCAGCACTGCGATTATATCAATCGACTGGACAGAGAAGAACTAAAACAATTTTATAAGGAACAGCTCAAAAAACCCCGAGTGCCTGATAAATCAGGAGCTGGTGTGGGACTGATAGAGGTTGCCCGCAAATCTCAGAGCTTGCTTCAATATGAGTTAAATCCGACTAATGATACATATTCATATTTTTCCTTGTCTGTCAGGGTTAAAAAGGAGTAAGAAAAATGGAGAATTTTAAGATACCTGCAACAAAATACACGTTGGAAGTCAATCTGGATGCAGCTGCAGGAACACTGGAAATGTCCGGGTCATCCTATCCAGAAAATGCTATAGATTTTTTTCAGCCAATTTTTGACTGGATAAAGATGTACCTGGCTGAGTCTCCTCCAAAGGTTATCCTGAGCCTGAAAATTAATTATTTAAATACCAGTTCTGCCAAATGTATTCTTGATATATTGGGGACCTTAGAACAATACTATAAAGAAAAAAATAGAGATGTCAGTGTAAGCTGGCATTATGCCGAAGACGATGAAGACATCCTTGAAATGGGCGAAGAAATTGCAGAAGATATTGAGATACCCTTTAACCTTTTATCATTTTGAGAGAGTAAAAAAGTGAACCAGAAAACAGACATTCAATCAAAGACTTCTCAGATTTTCAAACAAGAATTTAAAATACTTGGAGAATCCAGAGAAATTTTAGAAGATAATCATACTTCGAAAAAGGAACTGTTAAACGCCTACCAAGCCTTAAGCCAGGCGTATGGAAAACTTGTCAGGATAGCTGTAAGTATAACCAGGATGAGTGACAGGTATCAAAAAAAATTATTCCGTGCAAATGAAAAAATCAAAAAACAGAAGATAGAACTTGAAAACACAAATAAAAAACTTAACCACCTTCTCAAGGATTTCAAGGAGTTAAATGCTACCAAAGACAAATTCTTCTCTATTATTGCCCACGACCTTAAGGGAGCATTCTCGGTTCAACTTTCCGGCAGCAAACTTCTGTCAGATCGTATTGACACCCTGGATAAGGAAACAATAAAAATAGTTGGCGAAGAATTAAAAACCAACACAAAGAATCTATTTAACTTACTGGAAAACTTGCTTAATTGGTCACGTATCCAAATGGGGGGAACAAAGTATGAGCCACGTAAGCTTATGCTGGATGATGTAACGAAAGAATGCGTGGATATAATGGAAGGAAAGGCTTTAGAGAAAGGAGTACACCTTTACTCCGAAGTAGAAAAAAATACATTTGTTTACGCTGATCAAGACATGGTCAATCTGGTTCTGCGAAATTTGGTATCCAATGCAATGAAATTTACAAATAGGGGCGGTACAGTCTGCATAACATCAAAAAAGCGAGATAAATTTGTAGAGCTATCTGTTACTGATACAGGTGTTGGAATAAGTAAAGAAAGAATTGGTAAGCTCTTCCGGATTGATGAAAATTGTACAACTCGTGGGACAGAAGATGAAAAGGGCACTGGTTTAGGTCTAATATTATGTAAAGAATTTGTGGAAAAGAATAAGGGTAAAATCTGGGTGGAAAGTAAATTGGGTGAAGGGACTTCTATTAATTTTACTTTTCCAGCAGCTTTTTAAGGAACAGAACATGGAAGTTTTAAAAATTCCCAAGACTAAATACACCATAGGAGTTAATTTTGGCCCAGAGACAGGGACTCTGGAGATGTCTGGCTCATCTTATCCTGAAAATGCTTCGGAATTTTTTCAACCCATTTTCGAATGGTTAGAAAACTATGTCTCTAAGGTTAAGAATCGCATTTTGTTGAACCTTAATTTTGATTACTTAAATAGCATTTCCACCAGATGTATCATGGATATTTTAGAAATTCTGGAGATGTATTATAATGGAGGTGGTAAGGTAGAGGTGAACTGGTACTGTGCAAAGGATAACGAAGACATGCTGGAAATGGGCCGGGAAATTACAGAAGATATTAGATTGCCCATAAATATTATCTCCTTTTAAGGAGCCAAAAAATGAAACAAAAACCAAAAGATCTATACGCTGTTCCCGATATTTTCAAAAAGGAATTTAACATCCTTGAAGAATCAAAAAAAATTTTAGAGAAAGAAAACATTCCAAAAAAAGATCTAGCGGATAAATTTTTGTCTTTAAGAAAAGAATATGAAAAACTGCTCAAAACAATTATAAAAATCACGGGCGTTAGTGATACATCTCAGAAGAAATTGCTTGACGATAATGAAGAGACAGAGATCAACATGGAAATAGAATTAAAAAATACACTAAGAGAAATAAAGGGATTGATTTCCTCATTAAAAGATGAAGAAGAAGACACCAAATAAACTGCTACATTAATCCTTTCACAAACCCTCCATCCACCTGAATAACTGATCCTGTAATATAGCTTGCTCTCTCCGAAGCCAAAAAGACTATGACATTTGCCAACTCTTCAGGTTCTCCCATTCTTCCCAACGGAGTTTTTCTTACTAACTCTTCCCCTGCT
>CAZPNF010000363.1:0-2894 GCA_964587715.1 uncultured bacterium
CGTTGAGCAAGATGAGGATGGTTCCTATATTATAGACTGTCCTTACTTTAAGGGCTGCCATAGTTATGGCAAAACCTTGCAGGAAGCTTTGGAAAACATCCAAGATGTTATCGCCATGTGTATTGAAGAGGCAATAGAGGAAGGCGAGAAGGTGGATTTCAATTTTCCCAAGATTATCGATCTTAAGGATGTTCAGGTGGCTGTATGAACGGGCTACCTTCTCTTACGCCCAAAGAGTTAATAAGAGTCTTGGAGAGATTGGGATTTGTCAGAACCAGGAAATCAAGAGGCGGTCATCTCAGGTATATCCATCCGGATGGACGAAGGACGACCGTGCCATTCCATTCTGGTAAAACGATTCCCAAGGGATTATTAGTGAAGATCATAAAGATAGATTTGGAAATGAAGATTGCTGAATTTGTTAAGAATCTGTAGCCAAAGATCGACAATTATTTGAAGGGGAGGAAGTGAAATTTCGGATGTCGAATGGCGGAGAGAGAGCAGGGGGTGATGGTAGGTAGTAGGGAGTGGGGGAGTAGGAGGTAGAAATGTTGAATTTTGAATGGTGAATGGAAAGAATAAAAGAAATGCTAAATGTTGAATGTTGAATGAGGAAATAAAAAGAAATTTTGAATTTTGAATTTTGAATTTTGAATGAAAAGTACAAAACAAATGTTGAATTATGAATTTTGAATGCCTGCCCTGTAAGGAGCCTGCGACTGTACAGGGTTGAATTTTGAATGAAAAATAAAAGAAATGGTGAACTTTGAATGAAAAAATAAAGCAAATTAGGATGGTGAGTTTTGAAAGGAATGTATGGTATAAAAAGAGAGAGTTATGAGATGAAAGAAAAAGAACTAAATTGGATTTCAACACATTTTGAAGAGCTGGAAAATTATTGGGGCAAATGGGTTGCTATTGTAGAAGATAAAATTGTTGCCAGTGGTGATTCTGTTAAGGAGGTTATGGAAATTGTCAAACAAAAGAAGATTAAGGAAAAACCATTGGTTACGCTTGTTCCTGCTAGAGATGAGGAGACCTACGTTCTATAATGGAATTTTCTTATATCAGGAAAAGAGGAATTTATTATCCCATTGTCCCCGTAAAACTCATTCACCAGGATTTGGAACTGATTACTGACGCACTAATTGATTCAGGTGCTAATGTCTCTGTCTTCCATGCTAGCCCCGTTAAATAAATTAACTATTGCTTAATGCAGAATACATATTTATGTTCTAGATGTTCGTCAATGTATGACTTACATATTTTTTGAATATTTAACGGGGCTAGTATTTCCGATTACTTTGGGATCGATCTTTTTAAAGGAGAGCGGATATTTCTTCAGGGTATAGGAGGGCGAATTGCGGCCTATAAGCATTATATAGGCATGGAAATCGGGGATTTCTCTTTTGGTTCAATAATTGCCTTCAGTACAGAGATGATCCCTCGGGTGAATATTTTAGGAAGGGATGATTTCTTTCACCACTTCCTTATAACATTTGATGAACCATCCCATAAACTTGTCTTACAGAAGGTTGCTTCAGAAACATTGGATAGGGGGGAGAAGTGAGTTGAACAAATGTTGAATTTTGAATGGGAGAAATAAAAAGAAATTTTGAATGTTGAATTTAAAGAAATGCTGAATTTTGAATGAACATAAAGGCTATCATATATAATTCAACATTTAACATCCAAAATTCAAAATTTTTCGTACGTTTGGCTGAACATGCAAAAGTAGAAGAAATAGGAGAAGATTGACGGCGAATACAAACTCATGTTTGGGCACATTCTGGATTTCGAGCAATATATAACGGTGGCGCGTTATGACTTTGAAATTAAATGAGAAGGAGAATAAAATGACAAAAACATTGCATGCCATATATGACGGTAAGGTGTTTAGGCCGGAAAAACCATTAGATTTAAAACCAAATATTCGTGTACGTATAACAATTGAAGCATCAGAAAGAAAAATAATAAAAAGAGGTTCTTTTCTTCAAACCGCACGATCACTAAAATTAGAAGGGCCTTCAGATTGGTCTGGTCACCTTGAAGATTATCTCTATGGAGAGAGAGGCCATGCTCATGAATAGGGTTTTTCTTGATTCAGCGTACGCTATTGCACTTTCTGCTGTAACTGACCAATATCATCAAAAGGCTGAAATTCTGGCCCAAAAAATAGAAACTTCAGGCAATACGTTGATAACTACGAGAGCAGTTGTTCTGGAAATAGGTAACGCATTAGCCAGGATTCGTTATCGTAATGCGGCAATTGAGCTATTGGATTCACTTGAAGAAGATCCGAACGTGGAAATAATCCCTCTTTCAGAAGAATTGTACAATCGAGCAATGAAACTTTACCGGCAACGTGCAGACAAGGAGTGGGGAATGACTGATTGCATTTCTTTCGTGGTAATGCAAGACCATGGGTTAAAAGAGGCACTTACAACGGATGTGCATTTCAAGCAAGCTGGTTTTAGATCTCTGTTAATAGAATAATCTTGATATAAAATCGGTTGCCAGGCTGGTTACAGAGAAGATTGAGAAAGAAAGGGATCGGTATTTAGGGCAGATAAGGCATTCAGGCAAGCTGTAGGAATTTTTTAAGGTAAATGTAGACAGGAAGCAAAGAAAAAAGATCGCGCTAAGAGAAAACAGTTTAAAATTGTCAAATGTTTAGCCCTCACCACTTTACCCTAGAAATTTTGAATGTTGAATGTTGAGTTTTGAATGAGAAAAATAAAAGAAATTATGAATTTTGAATGCCTGCCCTGTAAGGAGCTGGCGACTGTACAGGGTTGAATGTTGAATGAAAAAATGAGTAATGCCGGTTGTCGGTGGTGGACTGCCAATTGCGAATTGTTAATTCAGGTTTAGGGGATAAATCTGCAATCCGA
>CAZPNF010000364.1:0-2885 GCA_964587715.1 uncultured bacterium
CTGTAACAAAAGTCATATATTCCATGCCGCCGACTCCCATACAGCCCGTAGGAGGATCAACAACAGTTACATTTGGGAAGGGATATTTCCCTACCCACTTTGAGAAAAAGTCAATATCATTTTTCACAGCACCCATGTATCGTTCTACAGATGATTCATGATCCTTATCATAGAGCAGCTTGATTTTTATACCGCGATATTTTTCCTCTGCTGTCTTGAAATAAGGCCATGCAGTCCAGGCAAAGTCATGTACGTCTTCAGCCCTGAAATATAGAGTCTTTGTAGGATCTGTTTCGACTGTCTTTTGGCGAACTCCTGTGGCACCTACAACGTATTCTTTTGGAACAGTAATCTCAACATCGTAAACTCCGTAATCGGCAAAGAATTCACTGTGTGCATGAAACTGATGGCAGTTCCATGCTCCATCAATGTAGACTCCTATTTTGGGAAACCACTGGGCTGCAAAGAAGAAATCCTTGTAGTATCCATTTCGTCTGTATACATAGGGAAGCTGTGTAGTGAACTCAATTTCAACCTGAACAGTTTTGCCCGGACCAATTGGTTCTGGTAGAGGAACTTGCATCACGGTCTGGTCATCTTTGTTATTGTCATCAGGGTGGATAAACTCCATGGTTTTTGTAATATCTTGTCCTCCGACAATTTTAATGCTGTTCACGTCGATCCAGCCCCATGCTCGTTTTTTTGATAGGATTCCGGCTCTTCCTCCCTGTTCACGTATAAACGTGGAGCGACTGTTTTTAAATGCGTTCATGTAGAGATGAAATTGAAGTTTTCTAATGACATCTCTGGAGATGTTTTTCCACGTCAATATTTCGTGGCCGTGTATCTGTTTTTTCTCCACCTCCAGCGTGACATTCATCTTATAATTTGCATTTCTCGGACTGAGAGATTTCTTGAAAATAATCTGACTTCCCACAGACTGGGTTAATATTAGAATCAGACTGACCATCAGTACATATTTTTTCATTTCAGCATCCTCCGTAGTAAATTAAAAATCAAAATTTAAATAGCAAAATTACAAATAAATAAGCTTCAGTACAAAGAAGCACAGTAAGTTATTCTTTCAATAGTGCTGCAAAAGTCCTGTACGCAGCAGCAACAATTAGAAGAAGTGCTAATCCGTAATTAATTATTTTTTTATAAGATGATGTGGAATACTTTTGAAAGTAACGGTAAAACCCCTGATGAGATTTCCAGATCATCGGGATTTGGTTTGCATAGACACTGATTCCTTTTTGGTGCTCGATCCGTGCATCAGGGAAGAAAACTACCTTCCAGCCTTTTAGCCAGAATCTACGGCACCAGTCAACATCGTTAAAGAACATGGTGAATTGTTCGTCCATAAATCTGACTTCTTTCAATGCTTTTTTCTGTGCCATTAAGCACGTGGCTTCGGGTTGATCTATCTCTCGCTCTTCGCTGTGTTCAAAATCTGCCATTTTCCAGCGGGATGAAAATATAGAAGGGAAAAGTCGCGGCAGGCCGGTGAGTTCCAATAATAGATCTCTGTATCCAGGAAAACGGCGGCAGGAATGCAGGATTTGACCTTTTGCATTAACAAGCTGGGGAGCAACTAAGCCTGCTCCAGGATGTGTTTTTAGGAAATCCATCATTGTTTCAAGGGAGTCAGGAAGGACTCTTGTGTCGGGTCCCAAAAGTAAAACATAATCGCCCCGGCTTAGTGACAGGCCCCGATTAACTCCCTTTGCGTATCCTCTGTTGGTGTTGTTCCCCAATATTGTTGCAGGAAATGCAGAGAACTGATGACAGAAATCCTGGATTTTTTGTTTTGTACGATCTTTTGAGTTGTTGTCAATCAAAAAGACTTCCATGGGAACTGTGTGCCATGGTAGAGAAGATAAACAAGAGATAATCTCTTTCTCGTTGTTGTATGTAACTATTATTATGGAGAGGACAATCTTTTTCACCTATTACGAAGAAGATTCCTTCAATTTTCTTTTTAGCTCATCTATTTTTTCTTGATACTGTTTTTCACCAGGTTTTTTCTCTAATAAGGTTTCATAAACTTTTATAGCTTTTTCGTACTGTCCTTGAGCAGTGTATATTTCTCCCAGTGTTGGACTTACAATTTGTTTTTCCTTTTTGCTCTTATCAGTGGTGGGTGTTTCAGCTTTCTGGATTTCCTGCTCATGTTCATCTTTCTCGGGTGTTAGAGGGATTTCTTCTTTACTTTCTTCGGCTTTTTGGATAGGTTCAACAGGGGGAGTAATAGGTTTTGTTTCCTCTTTTTGTGGTTCTTCAATGGGTGAAGGAGTGGAAGTTTCTGTTTCGTATTTTTCCGGTGTGACTTCTTCTTCAAAGAACAAAGGCGTTTCCTCGGTCTTTTCTGCTGTTTTGTCTTCTTCTAATAATGGGGGGGATGAAGGTTCCTCCTGAGATTTGTTCTCCGTTTCTATTTCTGAAAAATCGAAAAAGAATTCTTCTTCCTCTTCTTTCTTTTCATCTTGCTGCTCTGTTCCTTCTGGTGTTAATGCTTCTGCTGTTTTTTGTTCGGGAACTGATCCCTCGAATATGCCCTGGGATGTATCAGGTTCTTTTTCAGGGAAAGCTTTTTCTAATTCTTCTGCCCAGTTTTCGTCTATTTCATTTTCTGTAGTTTTTTTACTCTTTCCAATCTCAGGGAAGTATTCTTCAGCATCTTTTTCTCCAATTGTTTTTTCTTGCAGTTCATCCTCAGAAGAGAGTGTTTCCACCAGTTGGCGAATTCCATCCTCCAGGGGATCAATGCGAAGAATGTCTCTGTAGTGCAATGTTGCTTTATTTTCCCACCCCAATTTGGTCATTAAATCACCAAGAAGCTTGTGTGCAGATAGGTACTGTCTGTCGTATGATAAGACCTTTTT
>CAZPNF010000365.1:0-2883 GCA_964587715.1 uncultured bacterium
TTGAAATTGGCATTCTATTTTCTACAGCGAGAAATTACAGGCAGATCGAGTGGGACGGCGAAATTCATGCAGTAAAAAAATCCGGAGGAACTCCAAAAAGAATCTTAGATGCTCTTGGATCTATGGCTGTGGCATCTTCTGACGGACGATTTATTGCTTTTGTACGAGGAAGCTGCAGAATTACTCGGGAGCAGTACAGAGGCCCGGCTAACAAGGACGTATGGCTGTTTGATCGGAAAAATTCATCCTACATACGTGTGACAAATATTGAGTCACAGGAAATTTATCCCCGGTGGGGTGATGAACGAACTTTGTTTTATTTGAGTGCTTCTCCGGGCAAGTACAACATATTTAAAGTCTCAATTGGAGATGACGGTAAAGTCGGTTCTCCCCAGCAGATAACCCATTTTACTGATGACGGCATCAGGTACTTTGATGTCAATACCAAAAAGAATGGCATTGTCTTTGAAAGAAAAACAGGGATATATACAGCCGATTTGAACGGCACTAACATAAAGATGGTTCCTTTAAATATCAAAACTGATTATAGATTTGATCCGGTTGAGCATAAAAGCTTCACAGACAAAGTAACGGATTACTCAGTTTCTCCAAACGGGAAATACACTGCACTTGTAATCCACGGTGAGATATTCATTACTGAAAACAATAAAGAGATGAAGCGAACAGTTGATGTAAGCAATTCGCCGCGGAGAGATCAAAGTCCTGCCTGTCTGAATGATACGACTCTTGTATTTGTTTCTGACAGAAACGGTCAGTACGATATTTTTCTGGTTGAATCGGCCGACACTGGACAAACTGATCTAATGAAAACTTTAAAAAGAAAGATTATACGACTCACCAAAACAAAAGAAGACGAATCTTTTCTTGTAGCCTCGCCAGACGGGAAGAAACTTGCCTTTTTAAGAGGAAGAGGCAAGTTAGTTGTTGCTGATATAGTAGAAGGTAAAAAACTAAAGAATGAGATAACCTTGCTCAATGGATGGGCAACACCAGGATCTATCACATGGAGTCCTGACAGTAAGTGGTTGGCATACTCTCTCGATGACCTCGATTTTAACAAAGAAATATTTATCCACGCAGCTGACAACTCAGTGAAGCCGGTAAATATCAGCATGCATCCCAGGGGAGATTTTGAACCAGTATGGAGTCCGGACGGCAAAAAACTTGTGTTTTATTCACTGAGGAATAACATGAACGATGATATCTGGTTTGTGTGGCTGCAAAAGAAGGATTGGGAAAAAACAGCCCAAGATTGGAAAGAAGAAGAGGAAAGTACAAAGAGCAGTGAGAAAAAAGAAAAAAAGAAAGAAAAAATTCCGCAGGTAAAAATCGATTTTAAAGATATTCACGAACGACTTGTCCAGGTAACTTCTCTTCCTGGTGACGAATATGACATTGCTATTTCAAAAGATGGCAAAACATTCTATTTTACTGCACCGAACCCTACGGGAAAGGGACGTGATCTTTTCTCAGTAAACTGGGACGGTAAAAAGCTGAAACAGATAACAAAAGGTGGTCAAAACCCGTCGCACCTTACTTTTGATCATCAGGGAAAATATCTTTACATGCTTTTAAAGGGTAAACTGAACAGACTTCAAGAAGGAAAGGGAAAAATCGAAGGTTTACCTTTCTTCGCCAAAATGGATATAGATCACACAACAGAAAGGGAACAGATATTTGAAGAAGCCTGGCGCACACTGAATAATGGATTTTATGACCCAAACTTCCACGGGAGAAACTGGACTGCCCTTAAAAACAAGTACAAATCATGGGCAATAGCAGCATCAACACAACACGATTTCCGTGATGTTTTCAATATCATGCTCGGTCAGCTTGACGCCAGTCATATGGGAATGTACGGCAAAGATCAAGGCGAAACCCAGAAGGAAATTACAGGCCTTATCGGTGTTGAGATTACTCCCGAAGAAAAAGGTGTACGTGTTGTACGTGTGATACCTGACTCACCTGCAGATAAAACAGTGAGCAAACTCTTTAAAGGTGATCTGATTACCAAGGTAAATGAACATCCTGCAACAAAAGATGTGAACTTCTATTTTCTTTTCACCTATACAGCTGGTGAAAAAATACTACTGTCAGTTGTTGGTAAGAATGGAAACAAGAGAGAGGTTACAATTCGGTCTGTTCAAAGTATTCGCTCTGAGTTATATAATGAATGGGTGAAGAGCAAACGTGCGCTAACTGATAAACTATCAAATGGTAGATTAGGATATCTCCACATTCAGGGTATGAACATGCCGAGTTTTGAACGGTTTGAACGTGATTTCACTGCGGCTGCATCGGGCAAAGAGGGCATTGTTATTGATGTCAGATATAACGGCGGTGGCTGGACAACCGACTATCTCATGGCAGTACTAAATGTCAAACAGCACGCTTATACTATTCCAAGGGGTGCTGCGAAGAATCTTCAGAAAGAACACAAAAAGTTCAGGGATTATTATCCGTATGCAGAGAGACTTCCCCTTTTCCCGTGGATGAAACCATCAATAGCAATTTGCAATGAGTCAAGTTACTCAAACGCAGAGATATTTTCACATGCTTACAAAACTCTTGGTATAGGAACTCTTGTTGGAGAACCCACTTTTGGAGCAGTAATTTCAACTGGAGGACAGCGTCTGATAGATGGTTCCTATGTAAGACTGCCTTTCCGAGCATGGTATGTCAAGGCGACTGACAAAAACATGGAGTACGGACCAGCAATTCCAGATATTATTGTACAGAATCCCCCAGGTTGCAAAGCTAAGAACAAAGACCACCAGCTTGAAACAGCAGTTAAGACACTGTTAAGTCAGATAGAGAAACAGAAAAAATAAAAATCTGGAAGGAAAATAATTTTCTTTCTGC
>CAZPNF010000366.1:0-2876 GCA_964587715.1 uncultured bacterium
AAAATGCATAACTATATTGCACATACATCTAACCGGAGTCAAGTGCATACCCCTATAAATTCTTTTAGGTAGCGCAATTTCTCCGAAGGTGCCCGATGACCCATGCAAAATCGCCGTAGAGCCCTTTTCCAAATCAAAAAAAATCGGCAAAGTGCAACTTTCAAGATTTTATATAAAAAGCTCAAAATTAATATCTTAAATCCATCCTTATTTGATTTTAAGGGTGGGTCATTTTTTAAGCGTTGGACGGGTCAATTTCTGAGCGGTGTGTCCAACTATAATAATATTTTTCAATCTATTGGACCTACTGTATAATTTTGATTTATATAATACAACTGAGCAATTGTTATACTATTTGGTAGTAGTTTTTTAATCACTCTTTTTTTCTTTAATACAAAATCAAGTCCCAAAACAACTCCTTTTAAGCAATTTTTAATATCTATATAAACATTTTTTATATTATTCTTAAGTAGATATCTGTACTCTGTTTCCGTTTCCCAATCAATATTTTTCCTAAAAAACATTGTTTTATAATAACGTTTTACTCTATCATTCACCACATCTTTGAAATTACTTTTAATTATGTCTTTTGTATCAATTTTAAATGCATATAAGTCATTAGGTTCAAAATAATCTCTATATTCTATATAATCACTTTTATATTTACCTATTATTTGTTCCTCAGCTAATAATTCGCTTTCAAACATTTTTTTGTCAATAATCAAGCATAACCCTTTGTGATTATCTCCATATTGAGCCCACATCCTTGGTTTCATAAAACCTCTTCCGAACAGTCCATAGTTTTTCCATTCTCCATTTTGCGGATTATAGTCTCTAGAGAAGCATAACAGTTTAATTCTTTTTTTAATTAGATCAGTAAATTTCTTTTGGTATGAAAGAAAATCAACACAAATAGGAAGTTTTTCGTGTTCTCCTTCACTTATTGATAAATTGAAGTTCCATTCTTTTGTCTCTCTAGGATCATTTGTATTTTTAAATGAGTTAAAACGTAATCTCATTTTTGGTAGAATATATTTTGCACCAGTCTCAAAACTAGTATAATAGTATAAGTATTTTTCTAAATCAATTTCATCAGCTAATCTAAACATATGACATTCTAAATTAATTGTGTAATCGTATTTTTAATTATATATTTGTTCACTAATTATTTTATATTAATTTGGTCAGGTTTCTAGCAATCTCCTTATTTTATTGTAATTAAGCATCTTAAATTGTACTCCATGTGCGATCTAACGATCGAAATCACCTGCTTGCGGATACCACTGAACAGAGCATTGAATCACCAATAGGTTCAAGAAGCAAGACGGACTCTCGAAAAGGAGCCGTGCCCCGCAAGTCAGGTGCATTTCGATGTTATGTTTCCTTAATCAGCTTTGACAGCTCTATCACAGGTTTAGGGAAATCTCGCCATCGGCTTTCCCAGCATACCACGTAATCAAGGTGTTCGATAGAATGATTCCAACTGCCTTTTGAGAGCATATACTTGAGTTCAACACGTATTTCCCTGTTCTCGGTCTCGTCGAAACAGGTGGCGTCAATACCCCTGCCAGCTGTCAAGTCAAGTATTTGCCAAGGCAAGATGCGTTCGGCACAGAGGACCGAGAACAGAGCGAGAACACCTTGCTCTTCTTGGGGCGCGTAGGGAAAACCAGGAAGGCCGGTGCGTTCCTACTTGGAGCGTGTAGTTTCAAGCGGGATAGGAGGAACAGGGAGTTTTGCGCGGGAAGGGTCTCGCAAGGCCTTCCTGAGTAGGTTCAAGATCTCGGGGGAGGATGGTACCGGAGCCGCATGGGAGGGTTGTAGCTAAGGAAGTTCGGCCTCAAAGAGATCTTCGACCTTTCCAAGTTCGACCGCCCTCCGGATAAATGTTTCCAGTCGAGCGAAGCCACTAATATATAGTTATGCAAAGTGCTGGGCTCATGATTATTTGTTTGTCTCCATTTTTTTCAATTCAGGATGTTGATTTATTAATCTCTGGAGGATTGCCTCAGGATTCCCAAACAGAGCCTGCACCATCACAGCCTGCAGGCTAATTGGTGGAAGCCTATGCCCATAAAGCTCGAAGCCTTTTAGAACACCCGACTCTACAAGATCAAATACAACGTCTCGAAACTGGGCGTTGTGCGGAGGTATAATACTTGAGAGGTCCAACATGATGTATGTGAACTTATTATGCTTGCTGATCTCCAGCCCATTGAGGTCCATACACTGTACGTAGACGTCTCGTTGGCCTGCTGGAACTTCAGGGGCACCGAAAACCTGAACAGACCTTACAGATACTATTTCCCTGTGATACTTTACCTTGGAAAGGAAATATATGGAACGGATTGGGTAATTTTTCACCGCAAGTGACTTGGGTAGGTATTCAAGTAAGAAGTCTCGTGCTTTTCCTTCTTCCCAAGGCTGTTTGTCTAACACTTTCTTATTATTGTTGAGGATAGAATGAAACAGATCATTCTCACGTAACACATCCAGAACGTCAGAGGTATCTATCTTCTTTTCCATGAGTCGATCAAAGACAATAAAAATGCTTATGTCTTTGTAGACGAAATAACCAAGAAAGGCCGTTACACGCTTGCCCCACTGGAGAATTTCTTCCTCTGTGAGGGTCAGAAGGTCCCTGATGATTATTCCGTTTCTGAGTGCTGTTTGACGAGCTCCTTTTGTAAACCCTGAGGCCGAGACTCCGATCATCAGATCTGCATTAAGAGTTACACGTCGTCCGATGTGCTGTTCGATCCATTCCTCGTCTTGCGGTCGATTTCGCTGTCGACACTCGACGTGTATCAACGCATCTCCGGGGCGTATCGTGACATCAACTTGGCGAGGTGTGCCTGAGTCAGCCTCACCATAGA
>CAZPNF010000367.1:0-2871 GCA_964587715.1 uncultured bacterium
CATTACAGGCTTCATACTTATTTCTTTTCAGATACTGTTAGTTTTTCACATAAAGTTCTCCCTGATTCTATTTCATTCAAGGGTACTGGTACTGACATTGCCCGGGCTATTGAGACTGTTTCTACCAAAGAAAAAGAAAATTATCTCGGTGGCATTTTGATTTTTTCTGATGGAGTATACAACTATGGTAAAGATCCAGTGAAGATAGCAGAAAAACAAACCTGTCCTATTTATAGTATCGCTGTTGGCGAAATTATGCAGAAACCTGATCTTGTGCTGACAGGGCTTTTGACAAACGAAATTACTTATGCAGGAAATCGTGTCCCTGTGGAAATATCAATTCGAGGCCCTGGTTTTCAGGGGAAAAGAGTTTCTTTGCGTCTTAGATCAGGAAAGAAGATTATAGATCAGCGGAGAATTCTGATTCCTCCTAATGGTCTTGAAACGTCGGCAGAACTTTACTTTACTCCACAACGTGTCGGATTCCAGAAATTTACAGCCGAAATTTCCCCATTGGATGGAGAACTGACACTGGAAAATAATTATCGGGAATTTTATGTCAAAGTTTTAAAGAGCAAATTAAAGGTTTTTCTTTTTGCCAGTGCCCCAAGCTTTGATCTTGCTTTTCTTAAGCGGATTATGGAAGATGATAAAAACATTAATCTTGTCACGCGTACAGAAAAGAGGGGAGGTACTTTTTACGAAGGGCCTTTTCTCTCTGGTTCCGAAGTTCGATCTGTTGATGCAGTTATCCTCTTAGATTTTCCCGATGCTTTTACTCCTCCTGGAATTTGGAACAAAGTTGTCAAAATTCTTAACGAGGATCACAAACCTTTTTTCCTTATCGCCGGGAAACATATAGATCTTCAGAAACTCAAGCCTATTGAGTCTCTGCTCCCGTTTTATGCAGTGCAGAGAATAGCAGAACGTCTTGTTTATCCCCATCTTACTTCAGTGGGTGCAATTCATTCTGTGTTGAGAATTCGGGATGAAGAAAAAGAAAACGCCACACTGTGGGGGCAGCTCCCTCCGCTTTTTTCATCGTGGAGATCAATAAAAATCAGAAAAGGTTCTCAGCTTTTGGCTACAGCAGTTTCTGAGAAATTTGTTGGTTTATCCGACAGGCAGGGTTTCCCGCTTCTACTTGCATATCATGTGGGAGAAGAAAAAACACTGGTTCTTCTGGGAGCCGGTCTCTATCGTTGGGATATTCTCATGTGGGGTGCTGGAGGTACAAATGAAGTTTTGAGAACATTTATAGGTAATTCTGTCCGCTGGCTGGTAACCAGGGGAGAAAATAAACCTCTCAGGCTTTCGACAAATAAACGCATATATCGATCAGGAGAAAAAGTTTATTTCTCAGCACAGGTATACGATGAATCGTATCGTCCGGTGGAAAAGGCACTGGTAACGATTAAATTTACTTCTCCACTGAAGCGTGAATATACTTTACAGCTTAACGATGTGGGTGATGGACGTTACCGGAAAACATTCAAGGTTTTTGAGAGCGGGAATTATAGAGTTACTGGTGAAGCTTTTCTTCACAATCGTTTTTTGGGAAGAGATGAGACAAAGTTTGCTGTTTCCTCTTTCAATCCTGAGTTTTTAGAAACTAAAGCCAATCCAGAATTGCTAAGGGATCTGGCAGTTGTAACAGGAGGAAAATCAGGGCCGCCTGATAGTCTTTCTTCGATCGTTAAAGCAATGCGTTTCCCACGTTACCCCCTTGTTTTAACCAGAGAAGCCGAAGCCTACAATTTACCAACACTACTTGCCGTTATTGTTATTCTTCTTTCAATTGAATGGTTTATCAGGAAGAGGAAGGGGATGGTGTAAATTCATCAGGGAAAAGAGCAACTTTAAGCCTGACAGGGTTTATAAATGAGAATGATCTCCAAAATGTAAAATCCAAACGGAGCTAACCACACGCTGCAAGCGGAATTTCGCTATCGCTCAATTCCGTTGCAACTCTTGTTCGTTATACCCAAATAATAGCAAAAAATAGTATTATTCTCTTTATATGAAAAAGAATTCATTGTATAATTTTTATTAATAGCTCATGTTTATGTGGCACACCTTTCATTTTTTCAATCTTGAACATTTCCTCTTGTGGTCTACGATTCTCTTCCATAGTTTTTATGGCTTCATAATGTGACATTAATTTACCATTATATTCAATTAGTGGTTCAATACGCCAGGATAAATATAAAATATTTTTATAAGGTAAATAATATTTTTCACCAGACCCATCTTTATCAAGAACTGATAATATTATAACATCTTCCATAATATCAACATTATTATTCTTATCAGAAAGATCAAGTTGAGCAATTGTTTTATTTGAGCTTACGAGTATAACTTTTACTTTTGATTTTACTGCCTCTCCAATTTCTGATTTTATTGTATTGTAATCTTCGGACCTTGATTCACAATTAATGAAAAGGTTTAAAACTAAGAAAGTCATAATAACTAGGTTTTCTCGTATAGGTCGCATAATATTACCCTCCTTTAGTTTTTCAATGTAAAGTTAAACTTTCTATGGTATAATGTCGGCATCACAGGCTCCGTAGATTCGCCTTCTTTTTCTTTTCGGCGAATCGAAGGAGACCGTGTGGATGCGGTGGTTTGCGGCCCAAATAACAGAAAAGCAGCCATCGAATTTAAATTTCACCTCCGCAGGGGCTCTTGCCCTTGCGGAACAAAAAAGCAATGGCATCCGTATATCATCAGTGATATTTAACAAATAACTAAATCAAGTAGATTATAACAAACAATTTTTCAAATGTCAAGGGAAAAATAGAAAAACTTCTGAATGGCCCCCATTTTTTCATACTTTTTCCATAAATGTCTCAGAGCCAGAACCTTTCTTAT
>CAZPNF010000368.1:0-2861 GCA_964587715.1 uncultured bacterium
CCGCGGAGATTCCAGAAGGAGGCGGCGGAGCCGCTGCGGCGGGTGTGGGAGCAGGCGTCGGAATAGCCATGGGAACAGCGCTGGGAAAAGCCATGCAGCCCTCTCAGGGAACAGGTGCGCCTCAGCAGGTTGTGTTGTGTCCAAAGTGCGGAGCCCAGAATGTTGCTGGAACAAAATTCTGTGGCAACTGCGGTTCAAGTTTGGCTCCTGTGCCTAAAGTAACTTGTCCGAAATGTGGAGCTGAGATGCCGGCGACAATGAAGTTCTGTGGCAACTGCGGTGCTCCTTTGAAGCCAGAGGAGATCGAGTGCCCAAAGTGTAAGGCGAAGAATCCGTCGACGAGCAAGTTTTGTAGTAGTTGTGGAGCCAAACTGAAGTAGAGCTTGGCATTTAGTGCGAAGATAACAGGTAGTTGTGCGCGTACGAAAAGGCGCGCGCAAGGAAAAAAGAGGTAAAAATGGAAGGAATTATTTTAGCAGATGCACGCCCGCAACTGATATCACTGAGACTCTGTGGCTTTCAGAATAGGCTACAAATATTGCTCTTTTGGCAGAATCATAACACATAGCTTGGGGCTGACTTTCCAGAGGTATGCTCGCAACTACAGCATTGCTATCGTCTGATATCACCGAAATCGAGTTGGAATTATAGTTCGCTACGAAGATGTAGCCGCTAACAGAATCGTAAGCTAACGCACAGGGCTTGTGACCCACAGGTATAGTCTCAACAACTTCATTGGTTCCATCTGATATGACCGTAACTGAGTCGGATTCATAGTTAGCTACGAAGATTGTTCCTTTGCCAGAATCATAAATTAAGCTAATGGGCTGATTTTCCACGGTTATATTTGCAACAACAGCGTTAGTGCTGTCCGATATCACTAAAACCTGATCGCAGCCAGCATGACCCACAAATACCTCGCCCCTAAAAGAATCGTAAGCTAATGCGCAGGGTTGGTGACCCACAGGTATGGTCTCGACCACCTCATAGCTGCTACCTGATATGACCGTAACTGAGTCGGAGCCATAATTAGCTACAAAGATTTCTCCTTTGCCAAAATCATAGGCTATTCCCATAGGCTGACGCCCCACAGGTATACTCAAAACCACCTCATAGTTGCTGTCTGATATTACTGACACAGAATCGGAACCAAAATTGGTAACAAACAGTCTACCCATACCCGACTCATACGCTATTCCTGAAGGCAT
The DNA here is from genome assembly GCA_964587715.1 of uncultured bacterium. Classification (GTDB taxonomy): domain Bacteria; phylum Zhuqueibacterota; class QNDG01; order QNDG01; family DSAB01; genus CAYYPT01. The sequence goes on from CAZPNF010000368.1 coordinate 1,209, forward strand.
CATCCCTACAGGTATAGTTGCCACTAAAGCGTTAGTTCTGTCTGATATAACATAAACCAAATGAAAATCCCCATTGGTAAAGTAGACTTCTCCTTTGCCAGAATCATAAGCTGCACCATAGTAACCACCATACCTCTCCAAAATTATGGTAGCAGTTAACTCAAAGGAAAATAAACCCATTAACTTCGCTTCATCCAGAACCTCAGCACTACCCAACATTACTTGAGCCACATAAGAGACCCCAACAGGATGCCCGCCAACAATGTTAATGTCCCCGCCCTGATTCAAATTATATCGCAATTCTCCTTGAAAGATTCTAACTTCCCCTGGAGAAAACTTCTCATCAACCCCCCCTTCGTCGGACCCAAAAATTCTGTCTTCAACATCAACCTCACTACCATTAACAAACATCACAACACTCAACTTCACTTCTTCCACATCATTTACTCCCATATTCTGAAGAGTGATATTGAAAGAACATGTAAACAACAGACCGCCAAGATTTTCCCACCCCTCGGAATCTACCGAAAAAGCAGTAATCTGTACCTTATTGATTTGGTCAAGAGTATCAATTCGATTGAAGAAAAACCAGGTGACAGCGGCGGCTACGATGAGAATCACTAAGAACGCTGCTACAGCAGTTCTCTTTTTCATTTTGGTTCCTCCCACTAACCTAAAATTTTCTTATCCCCGAGACAAAGAAGTGATCCATCACTAATCTACAATACTTAAAACTCGTATTTAGCTCTCCCAGAAGAATACCCTTTTTCAACAAAAAAGAATAGACAAACATCCATTTTCACCCAATTTTTTTATGAATTTTCTTTCCCCTTCCTTTCTTGTAAAGAAATAGGATATTAATTGTACGCTCAAATCCAGTAACTGCCCTGAAATGTATAAAAGTGCCTTTCTCCAGAAAATAAATAAAACCGAAAATCACCGATACTACATCTAAAAACAAGCAAAAGGCAACAGATTTCCTAAAGTTTACTTGAGAAGCCAACCGCAATTTATGGTCCCGATAGAAACTGTGCACCCAGCAAATCGCAGTAAAAAATACATTCGTTTTTTATGTTTCTGCTGAATGTTTATTACGATATTTACTGTTTAGAATATTTCGGAAGACGTCGATGTTGATTCCGAAGTTTTTGCAGACATCAACGATGCTGGAAGAGTAGACGTGAAAGATTTCTTCAATAGTTTTTCGCACCAGTTCTGGTGGAATGTCGTCTGCAGGTTTAAGAAAAAGAATGAACCATCTTCCAAGGTTGGTGGGTACATACCATTTGACTCTTACTTTCCTTTTCCCTGTTATCACCTGCTCCATGCCCTCCTCAAGCATACCCGCTGAAACCATCCGCTTCAAGTACTCAATTATGGATTTGTTGGAGTAGGAGGTTCCATGGATGATGTCTTTTTGGTATGTTCGCCCCTCCAAGTTCATGTTCATTAAAAGACTTTTACCCACCTTAGACTGGAGTATGCTCCAGATTAGCCTACGCTTTTCGGTTTCTAAGGGAAACGGAAGAACATAATGCCAAATTTGCTCCTCATCCATCTTCCGAATCAACCTGCCTTGCTATAATTACTGGTGAACGTTAATAAAATTCCCGCTGTACTTACAATTCAGAATTCTTATTAAATTATGTGTTA
>CAZPNF010000369.1:0-2859 GCA_964587715.1 uncultured bacterium
GTGATGAATTGGATTAATTATCAATACCGTGAAATTCCCAGTAACTATTGGGGGACCGATCTTTTTTACTTCTCAACTATTGAGACTCCCCTGAGAGGTTCTCTTTATTACCAGATGATTGGAACACATTTTCTCCTGACCAATTTTGAGTTTCGTTTTCCTCTTATCCGCTACTTAATCTTAGGGTGGCCTTTGCCAATAGGTTTTCAAAACATTCGGGGAGTAATTTTCTTAGATGTAGGATCTGCCTGGGATAACACCAGATCCTGGCAGCCCTTTAGTTCGGGATCTCTTGGTTTACCGAAATTGAAGGATATGGAAGGAGGTTACGGTTTTGGAGCCAGGTTAAATTTAGGGTTTTTACTATTAAAATACGATCTAGCATGGAGTACAAATTCTGCCGTTAATAAAGGAAAGCCGATTCACTATTTTTCATTGGGAGCAGAGTTCTAATTCAAGGAACAGAATGAATGAAACGATTACTCATCTTGTCTTTTCTGGTTTTTTCTTTTGCTGGTGTTCTTTTTTCTCAGGAGAAAAAGCCTGTTACTTTAAGTGCAGAAATTATTCCGCAAAGTATTAAGAAAGGGGGAAAGGGAGTATTTATAGTCACCTGCAGTATTAGTCCTGACTTTCACATAAGCGATGCAAGCACCGGTCTTTTTGATGTTTCTCCTGAGCTGCTGGAAGGAGTTACATTTGGTAAGGCTGAATTTCCAGAGGGAGAGAAAGATACTTACGGAGGTGTCTATCACGGAAAAGTGAAAGTAAAAGTTCCTTTTGTGGTAGGCAAAAAAACACGAGAAGGGGAGAATATAGTTTCTGCCAAAGTTAAGATTCAACCCTGTGCAGAAGGAGGAGGTGTTTGTTATCCGCCTGAAACAGAAATGGTTAAGGCAAAATTTTCTGTCCTGTCAGGAGATAAGAATGCAAAGCCAGACATTGGTGGATTAAATAATGGGGGAGGAATTGCCGGCCGCTTGTCCAGCACTCTTGAACGAGGCTCTTTCATCGCCTTCCTGCTGGTTTTTTTGGGAGGGCTTCTCACCAGTTTGACCCCCTGTGTCTATCCCATGATTCCCATTACCATTGCGGTTATCGGTGCTCAGGCAAGTGGGAGTAAGTTTCGTGGATTTATTCTTTCTCTGTTCTACGTGTTAGGGATTGCAATTACTTTTTCCTCTCTGGGTGTTATCGCTGCAAAAACGGGTGCTCTTTTTGGTTCGTATGCTCAAAATCCCGTAGCTCTTGTTATTATTTCACTTATTTTCTTTTTGATGGGACTTTCCATGCTGGGCGTTTTTGTAATCCAGATGCCGAGTTCGATATCCTCAAAACTTCGCAGGGGAAAGAGTCGGGGTTTTGTTGGTGCATTGGTTACAGGGCTTCTGGCAGGCATGATTGTGTCTCCATGCATAAGTCCCCTCCTCGTTGTTATTCTTACCTGGGTGGCTAAGACCGGTTCTGTGGTTTTAGGAATCGGTCTTCTTTTTTCTTTTGCTCTTGGACTGGGTGTACTTTTTATTATTTTAGGGACTTTCTCAGGTGTTATCAAAAACCTTCCAAGATCCGGAGGCTGGGCTGAGCTTATAGAAAAGAGCTTCGGGGTTATTTTGTTGGCATTGGCAATTGTCTTTGTTCGTCCTGTTGTTTCGCACATTTTTTATCTCTGGTTGTGGGCGATTTTTTTAGTGGTTTTTGGAACCTATACGGGGGCCTTTACTCTCCTTGATGGCGAAGCAGACGGGAAGAAAAAACTTGGGAAAGCTTTTGGGATTATCCTGGTTTTAGTTGGTGGGTCTTTCATCTTCTTTGGTACTGCACGCTGGGCGGGGTTTAGTTTTGTGAAGCAGAGTAAAGTTCAGCAGTTTTCGGCAGAGAGTTCATATTGGCTATCGTCTGATGAAGAAGGTTTCAGGGAAGCAAAACTTACGGGAAGGCCCGTATTAATAGATTTCTTTGCCCAATGGTGTGCAGCCTGTCATGAGCTTGACGATAAGACATGGTCCCAGGAGCAGGTGCGTTCAGAACTGGACCGATTTGTTCGAGTCAAGTTGGATTTAACCAAAAATGATGAAAAGGTCAAAGCAATCCAGAAAAAGTATAAAATACTCGGCATGCCTACCGTTATACTTTTTGACTCTTCTGGGAAAGAGATGGACAGATTTGAAGGATTTAAACCACCGCAAGAGGTTTTGAAACTTCTTAAAAAATATTAAACCCGAATTAAGGGATTAATTCGGGTTAAACTTTTTGAAAGAAAAATTATGAACTTGTTTACTTTATCTTTCTACGTAGTTGAGGAAGATCAGGATGCATTCATTGGTGCGGTTATAGACTTAAAGGATTTCTGGGAAGATCAAGGATTCACAGTTTCTCTTTTCTGCGATAAAAATCAAAGCGGGCGCTTTCTTCAGACTTTTTTGACCGAAAAAACAGTGGATGATCTTACTGCTATTATCCAGAACCATCCTGCTGTAAAGAAGATATTTGAAAAGATAAAAGATGGTGGAAGTCGTGTAATGATTTCAATTATGGAGCAGTTGGTTTGAGAGCTGTCTGGAAGGAGTTATTAAAGAATAGGGTAGAGACACCCGAAGAGTTAGCAGCATACAGCAATATCGATGTGCAATCCTTAAAAAAGGTTACTGAAGTTTATCCCATGCGGATCAATTCTTATTTTTTTCAGTTAATGCTTAAAAGGGGAAGTTATTTGTCCAGGCAGGCTGTACCTGACATTAGAGAACTTTATGATTCTATCGGTCTGGTGGATCCATTGGCAGAGGAGAGAGACAGCCCGGTTCCAAATCTCACTCATCGCTACCCGGATAGAGTTCTCTTTCTTGTTTCCAGCGAGTG
>CAZPNF010000370.1:0-2850 GCA_964587715.1 uncultured bacterium
GAGTTTTAGTCATCTCACAATTTCTGATAATATTATGATCTGCTCCCACAGCAATAAATATAGCTCCAAGTGTGCGGACATCCTTACAAACGGGGCTCTTAGGACAATTGTAGAAATAAAGTCCGTCAACAATGATGTAGCTTCCTTTGACCTGAATGGCATTACCGTTGAGATTGTCATAACCTGGGTTGGTGAAAATCGGGGTAGGACCATTGCCATAAGCTGTGAACACAATTGGCTTGCCGGGTTTACCTGAATTGGTAATAACAAATCCACCTTTAAAATTAGAGCCACGGGCAAAGAACACAGTATCGCCTGGAGCAAATTTGTGTTTGCTTATCTTCTTTAGAGTCTTCCATGGCGACTTTAACGTACCTGAGTTGTTGTCTGACCCATGAATACTATCAATATAGTATTTTCGACTCGAACCAATTAATTTATGAACAGGCGTTCTTTTACCAGGATGAGCTAAGGTAACCCCCATGGAAAAGAATAAAAAGATCATCCAAAATACAGAAACTGCTGTCTTATAATAAGTTTTTGTTTTCATTTTAAATACTTCCACTAAATATTCAACGGGAATTTATATATCCCGCTCTAAATTTTGACTCAAGTATCTCTGCATAATTCGATTCAAGAATTCCTCTTTTTTTAATACTAATACCAACCAAACAAAAGCATAAAAAAATGTACAACAGCTTTTTCATAAATTTCTCCTTATGTTCCAGGTATAAACAATTTCTTAAATTTCCGCAAATTGACGGAGCGCATCATATGTTGGCATTGATGGCTGTGCCCCCAGCTTGGTAGCAGAAAGAGCTCCGGCCAGATTGGCAAATCTAACAGCTTCTTCTAATGGTTCTTTATTCGCAAGCGCGTAAGATAGAGCACCATTGAAAGCATCACCAGCGGCTGTGGTATCTATTGCTTTTATTTCTTTGGTTGGTATTAATACAGCTTTGTTATCTCTTATCAAAAAAGATCCTTTAGCTCCCATTGTTATTATTATATCAGAAACACCTTTCTCTTTTAAAATTTCTGCTGCTCTTTTTGCTGATTTTTCGTCTTCGACCTTTATTCCTGTAAGTAGTTCGGTCTCCGATTCATTTGGAGTAAGTACAGTAATTGTGCGAAGCAATGTTTCATCCAGTTCCCTTGCAGGGGCAGGGTTCAAAATAACTTTTACACCTGCTTCTGAAGCCAAACGTGCAGCATATTGAACTGTTTCTAAAGGTGTTTCAAGTTGAAGAAGCATGACATTCGCACTTTTGATCTTTTGTTCGGCAGCTGTCACGTCTTGTTTGGACAATTTATTATTTGCTCCGGAAGCAACTGCTATGGTGTTTTCACCTTTATTATCCACAAATATCAATGCTACTCCTGACGGATTTTTGTCATCCATAACAATAAAATCTGTGTTGATCCCTTCCTTCTGAAAATTCTGGATCGCCTGTTCCCCAAATATATCTGCTCCAACACGTGCCACAAACGTAATATCTCCACCAAGCCGAGCTGCAGCCACTGCCTGGTTAGCACCTTTGCCTCCTGCGGCCATGATGAAATCTTCACCGAGAATGGTTTCTCCAGGACCGGGAAGCCACTTAAGTTTAATAACCATATCAGTATTGGAGCTTCCTACAACGACAATTTTTGGTTTTTCCATTTTATCCTCTCTATGGTTAAAAGTTATCAGAATATTTTAAAAAATGCTTTAGTGCTTGTTTTTTATTTTCCTATAATTTTTTGCAACGTGGCTTTCATTAAAACAACAGTATATGGGTTCCACGTAGACATATTGAAATAGATCGTAGTTGTGGTCTCATCACCGGTTGCCAGTTCTCCGTATTGGTAAGGACCGTACTCGCCTCCCCACTCATATTCCCACCCAGGGTCATTGACAGAATCACATTGAGCATAACTCCAAATAGTATGCATGAAATGACAGTAGCCTCCGTCATCCCAGGGTTGGAAGACGATCTCTGGTTCTGACCACGGTCCCCCACTCCTGTCAGCCGTTCGAAGATTAATTCCCCGCACTTTTGTCCCACTCTAAGGCGATAATGGAAAGCACGCCCAGAGTGGTTAGCATTATCTTGTATTTTAAAAAAGACACAGGACTTCCCATCCTGAATACTTAAGCTACTCTTGCTGTTATAATTAAACCTAAGCCAACAATAAAAAAGATAAACATAAGTGCCAGTAGTTTATTTGTTCCCGGAGCTGCTTCTTTGAACTCCTTCCAGACAAAAACACCCCAGAGGGCAGCAACCATGGTGGCTCCCTGTCCCAGTCCATACGAGATGGCAAAACCAGCCTGGCCAGAAGCAATTATGCTGAACGACATGCCAATACACCAGATGATCCCCCCAAGTATGCCGATGAAATGAATGGGTAAGCCGCCCTTAAAATATGCAGAAATTGGTACTGGTTTTCCTACAAAGGGTTTTTTCATTATTAAAGTGTTGAAGAGGAAATTGCTGATTAGTAACCCAAGTGAGAAGAATACCACTGCGGTGTACGGGCTCAATTTACCCGGCTCTAAATTGATAAAATCTGTTGACATGGATCTCGCTACAAAACGATAGAAAAAGCCCATTAAAATCCCGCATAAGACGGATAGAACTAATCCTTTTGTTGTTACACCCTTGGTTTGATTCGGTAATTTTTTGTAGGCAAAAGCATCTATAATTATTGCAACGGCTACAAGAGCAACACCTAAAAACAGGATACTAGAATTGCCCAGAGGTGTAGCGATGTAATTTACAATAACCCCAATAACCAATGCCAAACCGATTCCGACAGGAAATGCTACAGACATTCCAGCAATTGCAATTGCAGCAACTAACAAGA
>CAZPNF010000371.1:0-2833 GCA_964587715.1 uncultured bacterium
ATAACTTTGATTTTCTCTGGATTTACTCGCAGTTCCTGAATCATCAAATTTTTTAAAAACACAGACGGGACAACAATTTGATCCGTCATGTGAATCAGCATTCTGTCTAAGAGTCTTAAAATATTAGGATAAAGTCCATTGATGACCGTGTCGTTCAAGCGAATAATAAACGGAACTTTTGTCAGTTTCCCGGCAATGGGCCCCATGAATGTACCGGCACCCAATGCCATAAAACACAACACATCTGTTTTCTTTTCTCTAATTATACTTACAATCTTACCAATAATTGAAACCTGATAACGGTTCTTCATCTCTATCTCAATCGTTTCAACCCTATTCCATGAGAAATATTTTCTATGCTTATCCCGAATCTTCATAAAATTATCTTTTGCCTTGTAAAAAGGGTAAACAAGCAAAACAGTAAGCTCAAATTTCTTTTTATTTATATTCTTAGCTAAGCTATTTAGTTTTGTTTCAAAACCGCCTATAGTATGACTGGACACCAAAAACATTACTTTTATTTTATCCATCAATAAGCAGTCCTTTGACCTACTATACTAATTAAGCCAATCTCCTAATTGTTTTCTCTTTGAGAGATATTTTCAATTTCCTCTCTGAGTTTTGATAACCGATTTTCCCACAAGAAATCTCTCTTCAGCATTTCAAAATCACACGAATCAACAGGAGTATCTTCTTCCAAAAACTTGCATATTGCATCGGGAAAGTCCTCGATTTTGCAAACGGTAAGCCGTTTATAATGCCTGGGAACAGCCCTTGCCCCTATTTCTGTTGCGATAACTTGTTTCCCACAGGCCAAGGACTCAATGACCTTAGTAGGCATCCCCCAACCTCCCTGAATCGGTGAAATAATAAGATTGGCTTTCTTGATGTAAGGTTCAATAGATTCCACAAAACCTGTAAATTCTAAATTCGGATGGGAATATTGACTCGGGGGGTTAGCTCCTACAAATTGAAATTTAACATTGGAATATTTCTCAACAACTTTGTCTACAATGTGCCGATAAATTGTCTCTACTGCATCTCGATTTGTAGAAATATTATAATTACCAAAGAAAAGGACCAATTTGGGAATGTTCCGGCTGGGCTTGTAAAATGGATTAAAAGTAGTTTCATCAAAACCCTGGGGGACCATAACGATCTTTTCTCTTGGAATCCATTTGGAATAGAATTGTGCATCTTCCTCTGAAATTGCAACAACAATAATTGACCATTTGCATCCTCTTTTTTCCACCCAATAAACATAAGGTATTAAAGGCCAGCGTCGAAAATCAGATTTAGCTTTTCCAAGATATTGGCGAAATTCAATATTGTGTGAGGAGTAAATAAAAGGTACGTCAAACTTTTTGGAAAGTAGATACCCATATCGTGCACTTAAACCATAATCAGCTAAAATAAAATCGTAATGTTTCTCACTGAGAAATTTTATACCATTCTTATATAAAGCTTTGCTGAAAACAAAGTACCCCATAGATGAAAACGGAACACTTACCTTTCTATTGATACCCTGAATTCGATCGGCAAACTTTTTTTCTAATTCAGAATTTCCAGGATGCCCGGATCCTTTCATGTATACAAGATCCAGCTCGTAAAACTTAGCAAGATAATTAACAAAATTGGCACCTCTTACCCCTGCACCCGTATATGGCACATGAGGATCATACATAGAAAGATAAAGAATCTTCTTTCTATTTTTTTTAATAATCTGACTTGTTTCTTTGGATACTTTCCGTTTTTTAACCACCTTTGCCGGTATTCCCGCTGCAATTGCAAAATCAGGGATGTTTTTGTTTACAACAGAACCTGCTCCAATTACAGCATTCTTGCCAATAGTAACACCGTCAAAGACAGTTACATGGGCACCGAGCCATCCTCCTGGTCCCAGGCTAATGCCCTGAGAAGACCGCTTCTGATAAAGCACAGGAATTTCAGGATTGTCAAAATGATGAGTACCTCCCACCAAATAACAGTATGCTGCAATAAGATAGTCAGCTCCAACTCTGACTTCACTCGCAGAGAAAATTATACTGTTGGAACTGATGTTTACATTGTCTTCCAGTATAATATCACCGTTTTTGCAATTGATAATAGTATTTCTACCGACAAAAACACCATCTCCGATAAATATCCCTCGATTATCCATGCCTTTGGCATCAAGAACACAGTTGTCGTCTATCACAACGTTATTACCAATAAAAATTTTCTTAGGATGCCTCAACACAACACCTGTGCCAAAAGTTACATTACGGCCAACACGGCCAAGAAGCCTGGGATATAGCTTGCTGCGGAGAAGAAGCCCAAGAGCCCCAGGAATCCAGCTCGAAACAGTTATGATAAGTTCGTACTTAAAAAGCTTAAAAAAACCTCTCTCACCCAGTATCAGCTCCTGATACTTTCCGAGTTTTCCGCCCTCTTTAAAAAGTTCCTTCTGAATTTCGATGGTTTCTTCTTTTGCCATAATGATTCCTCAGTCAAGAAATCCCTGTTCTTTGTACCACCGGGCAGTACGCATAAGCCCTTCCTTAAGATCAATCTTCGGATTGTACCCAAGTTTTTGCTTTGCTTTAGTTATGTTAAAAGCTCTATCTTTCATGAAAAAATCTACCCGCCTTCTGTAAACAGGAGGATTAATTCTAAAAGGCCTACAGAGAAGTTCACAAAGTGCTCCTGCTGTCCACAATGGCCAGACAGGATAATGGCGTCTGGAAAGTCCTACTCCCAGAACTTCAGCAATAGTTTCAACAAGCTCGTTTAGAGTTGTATATCTTGGCCCGGCTAATGTAAAAATTCCCCCTTCAATTCCTGGTGTTTCTCC
>CAZPNF010000372.1:0-2817 GCA_964587715.1 uncultured bacterium
GTACGTATATAATCCTTAAGCTGAGAGCAGGGGCTCTCAGCTACCCAGTACTTGGAATTCACTCTTTAGAGTTTCATCTAATGAAAGACTAAGGCCTAAAATTTTACAAAAGTCTAGTTAGAAACAAAAAACGGCTACTGTATAGCCGTTTTATTGTTGTTTTATGGTCTTATATTTTATCAATAGCCTTAATGAAATATCCAGAGCCTTCGGGGAATGAGTCAACCTGCCAACAGAAATGTAATCCACGCCTGTCTCTGCTACTGCCCTCACGTTTTCAAGTGTAATATTACCAGAAGCTTCTAATTCTACTCTACCGTTGACTTCGGTCACAGCTTTTTGCATTGTTTCCACGTCCATGTTGTCGAGCATAATACGATCTATTGGAAATTTAACAGCCTGTCGGACTTCTTCAAGGATTCTTGTTTCCACTTCGATTTTCACCTTCCCTCTGTCTTTTCCAAAAATATTCAGACATCGTTCAACTGCCTGTTTAAGACCACCTGCTGCGTCGATGTGATTATCTTTTATAAGCACCGTGTCATACAAACCAAAACGATGGTTCTCACCTCCTCCTTTTCTCACTGCATATTTCTCCAGCAAACGGAGCTGCGGTGTGGTTTTTCTTGTATCAAGAATTTTAACTTTTGTCCCCTCCACAGCCTGAACAAATTGAGCCGTCAGAGTTGCGATTCCAGAAAGATGCTGGAGAAAATTAAGAGCGGTCCTTTCTCCCTTCAGAATACTTGCGAGAGAACCATAAACTCTCCCAACGATCATACCGGAATGAACAGATGTTCCATCTTTCACAGAAAAAACACAGGTAAGATTACTATCAATCTTCTCAAAGACTCGTTGAGCCACAGGAAGACCAGCGATAATTCCGTCCTCATGGACTATAAATTCTCCTTCTCCCTTCATATCATGAGGGATTATGGAGTCAGTGGTAATATCACCCTGATCCCTCAGATCTTCCCTAAGCGCCCCTTCAATCAGAAGATCTATTTCTTCCCATGAAAGTTTCTCATTTGCCTGCATTGATTTCTTCTATCCTTTTTCTGGCTACTCGTCCAAGATCGCTTGTAGCTCCTTCTTTTATTACAATTTTACGAAAGAGTTTTCTGGCCTTTTCGGGTTCTTGAAGCTTGAGATAAGCCTGGCCAGCTTCGTAGAGTGCAGTTGTTGCCCAGGGAAGCTTGGTTGGTTTTGAAATATAATTTACTTTAAGAAATTCAAAAATGGCCTGGTCAAACTGGCCCATGTTGTAGTAACATTTACCTATCCAGTACTGAATCTCGGCTTCTGTCTCAGGATCAGCCTCTTTTTTAATCTCACGAAAATATTCTACAGCTCTGCTGTATTCTTTCAAATCCATGTAAAAGGTCCCTATCTGAACCTTTTTCTGCAATACATCATCTGCGTCTGGAAAACGGTGAATATAATCTCTTGTCAGCGCCAGAGCTGCATCCCACATACGGATGGAATCGTACACTCGAATTAAATAACGCATGGCAACGGGAACCACGTTTGATGCGCTGCTGTCTTTCATGGCCAGTTTAAATGCCCTCACAGCATTGTCATATTGACGAGAACGGAAATAGTGATCTCCCAGATTCAGATACACCCTGGGCAGCACAGGGTCATCTTTATACCTGGAAACCATCCTGGTAAGAATATCCAGTGCCTTATTGACTTTGTTTGTTATGAGGTAGGTCCTTCCCATTTCTAACTCTGCCTGAGGCGCATAACTTGTCTTTTTGTATTTATCTACAACTTCCTGAAAAAATTTTAAAGCTTTCTCAAAGTCTTTATCTTTCTGATAGGCAATCCCTTTCTCCAGTGCAAACTCTGCCCTGGCTTCTTTGAACTGAGAAGAAGTCTTGAACGACTGTCTAAACACCTGAATCCTGACATCTGCTTGAGGAATCTTACCCTGGCGAAGAAGGGAAACTATAATTCTGGCGTTGAGAGAAATTTTTCTGGTCTCAGACCCGGTTAAACTTACTGCCAGTTCAAACGCTTTTACTGCATCGTTATACTTCCCCAGACGGAAACATAGAGAACCGAGTTTCTCGGTTGTACTGTCAGAAGGGACATCCTTGACAAGCCGGCTGAGATACTCAACAGCCCGGGAAGGTTTTTTCTCGTCTTCAGCAATTCTAGCAAGAGCCGACAGAACAAAAACTCTGTCTTCTAAATCTCTATATTCTTGTCCATACTTATAATAATAAAATTTTGCCTTTTTATACTGCTTTAAAAACTGATAAGCTTTTGCCATACCAGCGAGGAAGACCTTTCGCTGGGAATTCTTTTTCTCTCCAATCCCCAGAGAAGCTGCCCAGACGTTGAGGCTATCCTCAGCCAGTGCTGTTTTGTAAAACTGGGAAGCTTTATCATAAGCTCCTTTACGAAGATAAAGCTCTCCCAAGTAAACACGGCCGCTGTCAGCCCAGGGAGAAAAATAAAAACGGGATTCAAGAGTCGTAAGAAAAGAAAACTCTTTATCGTAATCTTTTCTGGACGATGCTGTACGGGACCTGTAGAAGTAAATCTCAGGCAGAAACTTTCCCCGTGGGAACTTCTCTGAGTAGATTTGGAAAAGGGAATCCGCAGTGGTAAGATTTCCTCTATTAAAGTGGATATTTCCCATCTGGTAAAGAGCATCTTCTAACCATGGGCTGTCAGGATAATTTTTCATTAACCTGCTGAAAATTTTTACTCCACGATCTAATGAATCTTCCTTCACTGCCGCAAGAGCCATGCGAAAAAGACTTTCATCTTTTTTGTCAGAATCAGGATACTTTTCTAAAAGAGTAC
>CAZPNF010000373.1:0-2814 GCA_964587715.1 uncultured bacterium
GATCAAGTTCGATGGCTCTGGTGTAATCCTGTATGGCTTCATTGTACCTGCCTAAGTCATCATAAGTAATCCCGCGATTATAGTAGGTATTTGCATACTTAGGATCAAGTTCAATGGACTTGGTGTAATAACCAACCTTTAAATGAAAATCATCTGTATTAAACCCTTTGTAAAACCAATCCGACGCAGAAAGTGCATTCACTACTTCTTTCACATCAGATTTTGTAACTGTACTGCCAGAAGACTGTAACTCTGCAATACGTGCTTCAAGACGTTTGTTCCTTTCTCTTTCGGCTTCAAGCTGTTTTCTTAAACCGCTGTCACTTCTAATTTCTGCTATTCTTTTATCCAAAAACTTTATGTCAATCGTAGCCTCAATTTCAACTTTAAAGGTAAACATACCCTTTACCAGCATACGCCTTTCATCTAAGACGCTCACTTTCAATAGCCCGGCCGTGTAAGTGATGATCTCATCTTTTACCAAAGTGTAATTTAAAACTTCGGTATGTGATTCAAGATAGGTCCCCGCCTGTTCCAGTGCGGTTCTTTTAGCATCGTTTATTGCAAGAGTCTTTGCATAATCCTCTGTGATGCCTGAACCCAGGAAACAAATTCCTTCGGTTCTGACTACAAGAATATCATCCTTTAGTAAAACCGAACCTTCTCCTTGTGGTCTCCGCTCTGTAGACAATCCGCCAGGTTTTTCCGTCTTGAGTTTACCAGTATCTTTCGTAATTATTTTATCTTCTGTCTCTTGGCTTCCGACAAAATCCCCAACAGAGATTACAAATCCCTTTTTTTCATTTAGAATTTCCGCTGCTGTTTTCCCATCCACAAATTTTACAATCCGGGCAATTCCAACAACTATTGTATTCATATTGTCTTTTCTTTTAATTTCCATTTTATTTCCCACCTCACCCAATCCAATATCAGTATCAATTAGAATATAATTCTCAGCCCTTTTTATAATTCGTTGGGCATTTAATCTGAGGGAGGTTGGAATAAAGAAAAAGATAACCAAAACCCAAAAAATTAAATTATTGACAGTTCTACATTTCATTTAATTTACCTTCCCGAAACGTGTCATTTTTCATTTCCCACAGGAAGTCCTGCCCCTGCGCTTTTGCTGGTTCAGATTTGTAATCTGAACCATTTGTTTGCCTTTGTCCAAAACATTACGGTTCAAGTTACAAACTTGAACCAGCTCTGTTCATTATTTGAATACCTGTTATGTCTTAACTCCGGGCGCAGAGGCCGAGCCTCTACGAGAAAGAAAATCATTGTTACAGAGACCGCTCCGCTTATCTCTGTAACGATTAAACCACTGCCACACATTCCATCTCAATCAGAGCATCTTTGGGAAGACGGCTGACCTCCACGGCTGATCTGGCAGGGGGATTATTTCCAAAATATTTTTCATAAACACGATTCATCCTGGGAAAATCGTCCATACTTTTTAAGAAGACAGTCGTCTTAATAACCCTATCAAGTCCAGTTCCAGCAGCTTCCAGAACTCCTTTCAGGTTTTCTATCACCTGTCTTGTTTGAACTTCAATGTCTGTCCTTACAGGATAACCTGTTTTTGCATCAAGTGGAATCTGCCCGGCTGTAAAGACCAGTCGGGTCGAATCAGCAATAACCCCCTGGCTGTAAGGTCCTATTGCCTCAGGGGCTTTGTCAGTTTTCACGATGGTCATGGCCATTGTCCCTCCTCCTTCCTTTTTACACATTCTGAAGATCCCGAAACTGCATGTCGTATAACCGCTTGTAGAGCCCACCGCGATGCAGAAGTTCTTTGTGCGTCCCCTGTTCAACAATTCTCCCGCCGTCCAGAACAATAATTTTGTCTGCATTAAGAATTGTAGAAAGTCTGTGAGCAATAACAAATGATGTTCTGTTTTCCATTAACCGTTCTATGGCTTCCTGTACTAACAATTCTGATTCTGTATCCAGAGAAGAGGTGGCTTCATCAAGAATCAAAATAGGAGGATCCTTAAGCAGTGCTCTTGCTATGGCTAATCTTTGACGTTCTCCACCAGACAGTTTTACTCCCCGTTCGCCAATGATAGTATCGTATCCATTTTTCATCTTTTCAATAAATGTATGGGCATTCGCAACCTTTGCTACCTCCACTACTTTTTCGATAGGCACATTCGCCAATCCATAAGCAATGTTGTTGCGAACAGTATCGTTGAAAAGAATTGTCTCCTGCGTTACAATTCCCATCAAAGAACGAAGGTCTTTGATTCTAGCTTTCTTTAGATCAACACCATCTATTTCAATACTCCCTTCCTCGGGATCGTAAAAGCGAGGGAGCAAATCCACAACAGTGGACTTTCCAGCACCGCTGGGGCCTACTATAGCCAGTATCTCTCCCTTATGTACTTCAAAACTAACATTCTCCAGCACCTTTTCAGAACCATCATAACTGAAGGAAACATTTTTGTAAACTATAGCATCACGGAACTCCTTCAGAGGAACTGCATCAGGAGCCTCTTTTATCTCTGGTTCAGTATCAATAAGTCCAAAAATTCTCTTGCCTGCAGCCACTGCTTCCTGTATTCTGTTGTTTACAGTGGAAATTTCTTTAACAGGCTGCATGATTGAGAAAATAACAAATAGAAACATTATTAACTTCAAAAATAGAGGTGCTTATGTTTATCACAAAGAGAATGAATTTTAAAGATTGGTTAACCATCCGCATTTTCATCATCGCCGCTTCATTGGCAATTGCAATATGGTTTGTACCGGATGCAAATTCTTCTGAAACTTCAGCCGTATGGGGGAATCTTGTCAGAATAGAAAGAAATTGTT
>CAZPNF010000374.1:0-2810 GCA_964587715.1 uncultured bacterium
CCGTGAATGAAAGACCTCTCTTGTATATGATGACTTGGAGATGTACGAGAGCCTGCAACTATAATTGTTTGCACTGCAGTTTTGGTTCAAGCCCTGCCGCCGTTAACGAGTTGGATACTAAGGGTGGAATGCGTATTGTTGATGAGCTTTATGAGATGGGAACAAAGTGGTTTGGGCTGAGCGGTGGAGAACCACTCATAAGGAAGGATGTTTTTGACATTATTGCTCATGCGAAGAGTCTTGGCATGAACGTGAGCCTCATAACCAACGGCTACTATGTTAAGGGGGATATTCTCGAAAAATTGATTCGGTATGAGGTTATGACGGCGGTGAGTCTGGATGGAAGAGAGGAGTCGCATGATTTTATACGGGGCAAAGGTGCCTATGCAATAGCCATCAAGGCTATGGAGAATTTGTCTAAGGGCGGAATTTTTGATTGTATTGTAAGTACATTGAACAAGTACAATTGCTCGGAAGTGGATCATGTAGCCCAGGTGGCGCATGAGTATGATGCTACTCGTGTGGTTTACCATAACTATGTTCCTGTTGGCAGAGCCGAGGAGCATCTGGAGCTGGCTCCCACGCCGCAGCAGTATGAGGCGGTTCTGAACAGAATTTACGATTTGATGCATGAATATCAGGGTAAACTTGGCGTTAACGTGTATTGTCCCTTCTTTGCTCGGGTTGCTAAGCAGCGGGGTATGCCCAACTTTGATTACTGGTTCAACAACGTGTTTCTTGGGCAATGCTTCATTAACGGCAGATATATTGGTCTGCTAGAAAACGGGGACAGTCGACCCTGCGGCTTCAATGAGGGCTACCGTATGGGCAACATAAGAGACAAGACGATGAAGGAGATCTGGGCGGACATGCAAACGTCAGAATTTACTCGTAAGCTGAGGGACCGGAGTAATTTGAAGGGTAAATGTGGTGTTTGTGAGTACCGCGAAATCTGTGGCGGTTGCCGAACCAGAGCAGAGATTTATACCGGTGACCTCTTCCAGTCTGATCCAGCGTGTGCTTACGTGCCTAGACTGCTGCGCGAAAAATAGGGCGAAAACAAAGTTACTTTTTTTCTGTGAATTCCCATGCGATGTTGGCTTTCCAGAGGTCTCCAAGTTTGGTTAGTTTAATTTCTTTTTCGTCTATTTCGATTAATCCTTCTTTCTCCAATTTTTCTAGTTGTTCGGGATACACGTCTTCTGGAAGCTTTCCAAATTTTTCTTTGAATTCCAGTTTATCTATGGGTAGGCGTATGTAAAGTTTCGTCATTACCTTTCTCATCATTTCTTCGTCTGTAGATTTTGAGAGTTTTGCTATCGGAAAGTTTCCTTCGTTGACGGCTGCGATGTACTCTTTTGCTGGCTCTATGTTGGAGTAAGAAAATCTTTGAAGGTATCCCATAATGCATCCTGATCCAGTTGTTAGGATGCCTGACCAAGGCCATTGGTTTAGGCAGTTTTCTTTGATGTGCCATTCTACTCGTGAGAAGCGGTCATGACCAACCGGTGTGTAACCTGCTTGCGTGAACATTTCGTATGCTGTAACATACATTTTCCTCTCCAGTTCCTCGTCTGGCTGAGGAGGAACCTTTCCAGCTTTCATTTGGTTATACAAGACTGTTCCGGGCTGTACCTCAAGGCAGTAGCAATCAACTTCTACATCTAATTCAATTGCTTTCTTAATCGAGTTGACCCAACTCTCCAATGTTTGTCCCGGAATGTTATACATTATGTCTATACAGGTGCATAGTCCCAGTTTCCGGGCGGCTTTTATCTCTTGTTCCACCTGTTCTGCGCTGTCCGGTAGATTAAGCATCTTTCTTATTTTGTTGTCGAAGGTTTGAGCTCCGATGTCCACTTGGTAAACGCCATATTCTGCTGCTGCCTCCAGTTTCTTTTTGTCGAAGCTTCTGGAGGTGCCGCTTACCTTGATTTTGTAATCGTCGGTGGTGTTGAAGTTGTTCTCGCAGTATTTTATCAAATCAATCATTTGGTCTTTACTTAGTAGACTTGGTGTTCCTCCGCCCAAAACTATCTCGTCGAATTCGCTGGTTTGAACATATTTTGTTTTGGTGTACATCATGAGCTCTTTCTTTAGAGCCTTGAGGTAGAGTTCAAGTAGGCTGCTTGAATAAGGGTTCGTTGGGTAGAAGCAGAAGGTGCATTTGGAGTCGCAGAATGATATCCATGGCTGTAGTTCCATCACCCTGTTTGTCGTGTTTTCGGTTGCTAGGAACTCCATGAATTCCTTGTATGTTTCAGGTGCGATGTCCGGATAGTCCCGGTATGTGTAAGGAGGCCAGGTTTCTCTTGAGCTGTATGCATCCTCTTTCTCTGTTTCTGGGATAGCGGCTTTCATGTTTATTTTCTCCAGATTTCCGTTTTATAGAATATTTGCGGGTAATATAAACCTGCGTTTTTCATTGCTGCTGCTAGATTGCTCGGGTTACTTGGCGTTTGCCAGCTTATATTCTGTGCCGGAAGAGAAAAACCGTTTTTGTTGATGCTTGGTTTTTCAGAAAAAAGACTGTTTTCAACAATCAACTGCTATTAGTCTCCTAATATGAATCTGGCTTAACATAGCTGAAAAGGGTTTTTGTCAAACTTTCTTGACCAACCAAAGATTAGTTCAGTCAATTTTTCTTGACTTACCATTCCGTCGGCTCGTAGTTGTCTGTAACCGTGGTTTTGGTTTGGGACAGCGTAACTTATAAGAAAACTTTGCCCATTGAACAGTTGTGGATACTATGCCGAAGAAGCTTACTTACTCGGAGGCGGGTGTGGACAGGGAAACGAGAGCAAAATCCA
>CAZPNF010000375.1:0-2808 GCA_964587715.1 uncultured bacterium
GGGGCTGGTGAACTTACAGTTTACTGCGCTGCTTTGATCGGAGCTTCTCTGGGCTTCCTATGGTTCAACAGTCATCCTGCATCAATTTTTATGGGGGATACAGGAGCCCTTGCTCTTGGCGGTGCCATGGGTACTCTATCTGTTCTTTTGAAAAAGGAGTTTCTCCTGCTTTTAGTAGGAGGTGTATTCGTGGCAGAAAGTCTTTCGGTTATCCTGCAAGTTGCTTCTTACAAGTGGCGGGGTAAACGCATTTTTAAAATGGCACCTATTCATCATCATTTTGAACTTAAGGGATGGCCGGAAGAAAAAGTAGTAGTTCGTTTCTGGATTGTCGGGATAATTTTAGCTTTACTCACTCTTGGGACGTTCAAAGTTCGGTAGGAGCAGATTCTTGGCAGAAGTTGCTGACAAAATTTCAGGAAGCCGCGTTACAGTTCTGGGAGCAGGAAGAAGCGGCATAGCTGTAGCTGAACTTCTTCACAAGAAAGGTGCAGAGGTTTTTTTGAGTGAGGAAGCCAGCATAGAGGAAAAGCAGGATGCAGCAAAATTTCTTGAAAGGATTCCTATCCAATCAGAATTTGGCGGGCATACCTCACGAGTTTTTAAGGCAGACTGGTTTGTTGTAAGTCCTGGTGTGCCGCTCTCCAGTCCTATTATTCAGGTGGCAAAAGAAAAAGGGATGTCAATTTTTGGAGAGCTGGAGGTTGCTTCATGGTTCTGCCGCGCTCCTATAATAGGAATTACAGGATCCAACGGCAAGTCCACAACCACGGCACTCTTAGGAGAAATCTTTAAAAAGTCAGGTAGACCATGTATTGTAGCTGGAAACATTGGTCAGCCTTTTTCAAAATATGTTGAGGAAACCCGTCCTGATGGAGTTACTGTACTAGAAGTAAGCAGTTTTCAGCTTGAGACAATTCAGAATTTTCATCCAGAAGTAGCCGTATTTTTGAATCTTACACCTGATCATCTTAATCGGCACGGTTCTATGAAAAATTACGGCAGAATAAAATCTCAAATTTTCAAAAATCAAACTCCCTCTGACTACGCTGTTGTCAACGGTCGAGATTTCCTTGTGATGAAGCTTGCTCATAATATTAAAAGCAAAATAATAATTTTTGGCACAGAAGATAAATCGACGATGTGTGGGTTTGTTCGTGACGATGCTTTGACCATTCGTTTAAATGAGAAGGAAGAGGAAATCCTGCCTGTCGGCGAACTGGGAATCAAAGGTGAACACAATGTGTTGAATAGCCTTGCCGCAGCTCTGGCAGCCCTGGTAATGAATGTGAATCTCGATTCTATAAGAAGTTCCCTCCGTGACTTTCGCGGACTTCCACACAGGATGGAGTTTGTCCGGGAAGTCAGTGGCGTACGATGGGTTAATGATTCCAAAGCTACCAATGTAGATTCAGTATGGTATGCACTGGGAAGTTTCTCCTCTCCTGTAATTCTGATTGCTGGAGGAAGAGATAAAGATTCAGATTTTACCAGTCTGCGTGAACGCATCAAAGAGAAAGTGCGGGGAATTATTCTTATAGGAGAGGCTGCTGATAAAATGGAAAAGGCTTTTAAGAATCTCAAGCCTATGCTGAGAGCTTCGTCACTAAGAGAAGCTGTTGATAGGGCTCGTAAAATAGCAAATTCAGGGGATGTGGTTCTTCTTTCACCCGGATGTGCCAGTTTTGATATGTTTAAAAATTTTGAGGATAGGGGAGAGCAATTTAAAGCTCTGGTAAAAGAATTATGATGATTAAAAAAGAAAGAAGCAGCGGTGACCGCCTTCTCCTCGGCGTTGTTGTAATTCTAATTTTATTAGGAATTCTAATGATCTACAGTGCCAGTTCGTTTCGCGGTGCTGAGAAATATAACGATTCTGCCCGTTTCTTAAAACTTCATCTTGCGCGTGTTGCCATTGGTTTTTTCTTTCTTATTGTTATTTCAAAAATTGACTATCATTGGTTTCGCTGGCTTACGCCTTTATTACTTTTAATATTTTTCGGACTTCTTATCGTGGTTCTGTTGGGACCACCGTTTCATGGAAGCCGTCGTTCTATTCTTTTATTTGGAAGGCGTTTTCAACCTGCTGAGTTTATGAAGCTCGTTGTAATTCTTTATCTAGGAGCTATTTTTGCCAGGGAGGGAAACTCCAGGGATCAGAGCAGTGATACACTTATTGTCCATTATGTGGTTCTTCTGTCGATTGTGGGACTGGTTTTTATTGAACCGGATATGGGAACTGCTCTTGTTCTTTTTAGTGTAGGCTATTCCATGTTTTTCCTTGCAGGAGTTTCATCAAAACAACTGGCGAAGGTGTCACTTTTTCTTATCCCACTCGTTTCGATTGGAATAGCGCTGTTTCCATACCAGAAGCAGCGTTTGGTGAGTTATCTGAGTTCTGTTTTTGGACACGGTCCAGTGACCTATCAGATAAAACAGTCGATAATTGGTCTGGCTAATGGGGGATTTGCCGGAGTAGGTTACGGTGGGGGAAAACAAAAACTCTTCTTTCTGCCGGAGCCGTTTTCCGATTTTATCCTTGCAAGTTTTGGCGAAGAGTTGGGATTCCTCGGGTTTATTTTGCTTTTTGGGCTTTTGTTGTTTCTTCTCTGGAGAGGGATAAAAATTGCTCTCAAGGCACCGGATAGATATGGTTTTTTGTTAGCAGGTGGGATAACAGCCATGATTCTGATAAATGCTTTAATAAATGCAGGTGTTGTGGTAAACCTTCTTCCCACTACTGGTCTCCCGTTTCCTTTTTTAAGCTATGGAGGCTCTTCGCTCTTTGTTCATCTTATCGGTATTGGG
>CAZPNF010000376.1:0-2803 GCA_964587715.1 uncultured bacterium
GGCAATCCCTATGAACCAATCTGGTAGGGTTGTTTTGGAGGTGGCTCCCTTTTTCAATTCCCATTGAAATATCAATCTGAGAATGTAATTTTCCCTATCCAGTAAGAACAAATAGTTACTTGAAGCTTGCCACAGCTTCATCAACGGTTTTGTACGTTTCGAAGATGGTTATCAGCTTGGTAATCATGAGAAGGCTGTTTTTTTAGAAGCACCTGCAAGTTTAAAATCTCCATCAGCATTCTTACACGAAGTGTAACATGCCATTAGCATGCCCAACCCTTTGCTGTTTACCCATTTGACTTTTACTGCCATGATTTTCCTCCTTTGTTGTTGGTTTTTGGAATAGTGTTGATGTTTAGCTTTTTCTTTTTATAACAACAAGGGTAATGTCATCAGATTGGGGCTGGCTGTCGGCATGTTGTTTTACAGCAGCAATAATCTTTTCTATCAATTCCTCAGCAGAATTTTTCATGTAATTTTTCACAAGTGACACCAGTCTTTTTTCCCCAAATCCTTCTTCCGAGGTATTCATGGCTTCAGTGATACCATCGGAATAAATGAGTAGAATATCATCCGGACTGAAAGTAACCATATCTTCGTCGTATGAGAAGTTTTCTATAAAGCTTAAAGCGATCCCTGCATTTTCAAGAAATACAGGATCTTTGCTCTTGTGGGAAAGTATTGGTCTGTTATGTCCTGCATTTGAATAGGAGAATTGATTTTTCTGGGTGTCCAAAATACCATAAAAAAGAGTTGCAAACTTTTGTGGATCTGTACTCCGGTAGAGCAATTTATTTGACTGTTGTAGGCAGTCTTTTGGATGTAAGTTAAGTAACGTCTGGGCCCGAATAATAGCCTGAAGGTTCGCCATCAGCAGGGCTGCGGGCAGACCTTTACCAGAAATATCGCCCACACAAACTGCTATTTTGTTTCCCTCCAACGGGATAAAATCAAAATAATCTCCCCCAACGACTTTTGCCGGATAGCTGATACCAGCTATGTCATAGCCCGTAATTTTAGGTGGTGCTTTTGGCAGTAATCCATTCTGGATTTCAGAAGCTAACCTCATTTCCTCTTGTATTTGAAAGAGAATTTGCTCTTCTTCTGATAGTCTGGCATTTTCAATAATCTGTGCTGATTGGGCAGCGATAATAGATAGTAACCGTTGGTCCTCGCTGGTAAATCTTCCAGCTATTTTTTTGTTGAAACAAGTGATCAAACCGATCATTCTACCTTTTGAAAACAAGGGAACACTTAATAATGACTGAATAGGGAAGGTTTCTTGAGAAGTTGATTTGAATCTGCTGTCGTTAGGAAAATCATTGATCAGAAGAGGTTGTTGATTTTTTAACATCCATCCTGTGAGCTGCGAATTGAAACGATAAGGTAGTTTTAGATTAGTTGTATCTGCTCTGCGAACCATAGTCTGAAATGGCTTTTCTTTGATTTTTCTTTTCAGTAACATCACAGCTGACTGTTCCACTTTTAGGTGCTCGACACATTTTTTGACAATCAAGTCAACGATTTTATCCAGAGACATGGTAGAACTAATTGCACTGGCAATTTCATTGAGAGTGGATAATTCCTCCACTGCTCTGCGGAGACGGCGATTTTCTTCCTCCAGTTGGCTCATTTAATGAAAAACCTTTTGTTATCCTTTGCCTCGAGATTGACAACAAGTTCTCTGAATTTTGGATAAATAGATGGCAGGATAGTTTTCTTCTGAAAAATTAAACTTCGTCTCATTACAATTTTATTATTTTCTTCTTCCCAATGCCAGGCAAGTTTACCAAAATCGTTTATCAAATCAAAGCTTTTTGGTACAGAAACAAAAGAGAATTCTTTGGGTAGAGTCACTGTAAGTTCAATGTTTTCCTGGAGGGGATAGGGAAGTTCAAGAGGTGTGAAACGCTGATAGAGAGCCGCTGAGATGTGATAGTTGTCAAAAAGACTTCCGATTCCTGAGAATTCAAAGATACTTGTTTTCCCAACCTTGTGGAATAGATCTTTGACGGTAATATCAGCAGAAAAAGCACCGTTGTCAGAGTTTAGTGATCTCACAGTGCAGTTTTCTACAACCAGTTTTTTGCCAAAGAAGCTGCTTAAAATATTTTGAACAAATCTTTGTTGGTTTTCATTTTCCCATAAATCAAAGACAGGATAGAAAGTTCCTCCTGTTTTTACCAGTAGATTTCCTGTTATCTGTAGGTTTTTGTCGATCTTTAAATCAGCATTCAACCAGACGAAATTTTTCCGTGGAGTGAGTGCTAGAATTTGTTTGAAAATTGGTTTACCGCTTTCCAGTATCAACAATGTTCTGCCAGCAAGTTCTACGGTGCCTCTATTTTTTTGCGGCTTATCAGGTAGAAGGATTATTGGTTTTTCCCTTCCGTTTTTTACTATAACACACGCAGTGTTGAATTGGTTAAGGGATGGCACTGCGTTATCAAATTGATTGTTAGACGAAACAAGAGCCATTTTTGCATTCAGACCTTCAGCATCAAGAAGGGCTTTCAGCAAAATTGCTTTGTCCAGATTGGTTCCATAGTTGTGGTTGAAAGTTGCTTCAGCAGAAAAACAGCGGAAACCCAGAAGCGGAAGATCAATATGAACATTGCCTATTTGTTCAGCAACAATTTTTTGTATGGCCAGTATTTCTCGGGAAGTGTCCAGATAAGTTGTTTCCCCAAGTAAACAGTTTATTGCTTTCTCTGGTAATTGATATTTGCCTTCTGTGCGTTTTGCCAGAAGGTTGGCTATCTCGTCCCAGTTTTCTGAAGTTGAGAAGATGAGTCGGGGCGCA
>CAZPNF010000377.1:0-2796 GCA_964587715.1 uncultured bacterium
TGAAATATACCTTTATTTTATGTTTCTAATTTGCCCTTTTTAGAGTGGACTCATAATATAATTGCTTATTTTCATCAAAGTAAGGAAATTTTTCGTTAGTTTTTTCCATTTCTCCTGCAAGAAATTTTTTATTATTCTTTACAAAAAATAAAACATACTCATGAATATTAGCTACAAATAAAGAATCTTGCCTGCCACCCCGTCCTTTCCAAGGCATACTGGCTATAAAATTTTCTCTTCCAAAAATTTCATCACATAAAACTTTTAAATATGCTTGCTCATTGTCATCAATAGAAATGAATATTACTCCATCTTCTCTTAATAACTCTTTAGCAACCTTCAATCTATTTTTCATAAAAGTTAACCAAGTAGAATGGTTAAAACTGTCATTATACTTAAATTCATCTGCTTCTTTTCTAGTATTATACGGTGGGTCAATATAAATCAATTTTACTTTACCAGCGAAGCGCTTTTTAAGCGAGTGGAGAGCTAAAAGGTTGTTGCCTTTGATAATGAGATTATCTTTAATGTCGCCGTTTTCATCAAGGCGGAAACCGAGATTGCCACGGTCGCTATCGCTCCCTCGCAATGACACCATAGGATGTTCACCATTTTTGTCAATTCGTTTCGCATTGGTAAAAACTTTTGGATCAAATAAACGACTAATTTCATCCGGGGCTAAAATTTCATTCCAAAAAATCTCATCCCGCTTTTGGTCTTCCTTGGTCATCCCGCCTTCCAAAACACAATCCTTATAAGGCCATGAAAGAACAACTTCTTTTTTCTCGATTAGATATTTATCATCCGCAATCAATCCAATTTTGTTTTTAAAAGTAGTATAAGAATCTGGCAAGAATTGCTTGTTGGAAACAAAACGAATGAATTTATCCTTGTCAAAAATCAGTGTCCCTTCCACATCAACGAAAAACACTTTTTTCATCTCTTTGTCTGACAAAAGAAGTTTAATAAGATCTTTGTCCAGCTTCAAAGCGAGCTCAATTATTTTATTCTTCAGAAGCTCGCCTTCACTAACCAAACGCTCATCTTTTTGAAGCAATGATTTTAAATTGTCTAATAAGTTTTCCATATTGCCCCCTCATTGTTTAAGACAATCTCACCTAACTCTTTCATACCCGGATCCACTAAGCAATACTACTCAGCCTCCGCGAGAGAAACAATGCGAAAACGATAAATGTTTTCTTTACCCCTCAATCCAGACGTTTTCTTTTCCCAGAATTGTTCGAAGATCGTTCAACAATTCAGGAGCTGGATTTACAGAATATTTTTTAGACTTCAGCAAAAAATCCTCTCCATCAGGAGGCTTAATGTTCATATAAACGCTGCACGATCCCGGGAATTTTTTAAGGATAATCTGAATTCTTTCTATTTCATCCTGGACCAGCTTTTCTGCAGTGATGTTCAATGAAACACGCTTTGTAAATCGTTTCCTGGCTTCTTCTAAAGGAATTACTTCCGATACTAAAACAGAAGTTTCCTCTCCCTCACCTCTTCTATCTACTTTTCCCGTGACTACAACCATACTTTCTTCCTGAATCAAAATACGAAACTTATCGTAAACGTCTGCAAAGGCAATAACTCGAGCAGAGCCTGAAAAATCTTCCACCGTAAAGAAAGCCATTGGTTTGTCATTACGGTCGAATAAAGACTTAACACTTGTAACAATTCCACAGATTTTAACTGTGCGGCCATTATGAACATCCTTTAGTTTTGCTGCCACTGGATCGGCAAAAGCGTTTACTTCTTCTTCGTACTTTAGAAGCGGATGTCCTGAAACGTAAAACCCTAAGAGCTCTTTTTCTCTCCTGAGAGTCTCTGCTTGAGACCACGGATCAATGTGAGGAAGTTCGGGATAAAATTGAGTTTCTGAGACTTCCTCCCCAAAAATAGTCGTCTGTCCAGAACTTGTACTCTGTTGGAAAGCCTGTGCTAAATTAATGGCTTTAGCAAGAACAGCCATCTTTTGTGCTCTGTTTCCCTCAAGGGAATCCATAGCACCTGCCTGTATCAAACTTTCAATTACCTTTTTATTTACCAGTCTAAGGTTAACATGCGCACAAAAATCATAAATTGTTTTAAAGCGTTTAATTTCTTTTCTTGCCTGAACAATCGATTCAATGGCTCCTCTCCCTACATTCTTTATAGCACCTAAGCCGAAACGTATACCTTTTTCAGTAACAACAAAATCTGCGTAACTCTCATTTACATCCGGTGGAAAAACTTCTATCCCCATTCTCCTACACTCATCAATGAGTATGACGATTCTATCAGTATTTCCCATTTCGCTTGTCAGGTTGGCAGCCATAAGTTCCAGAGGATAATGAGCCTTAAGATAGGCTGTTTGATAAGCCACAATGGAATAGGAGGTAGCATGGGATTTATTAAAACCGTAACCAGCAAAGCGATCCATAAGGTCAAAAATGCTGCTGGCAGTGTCTTCAGGGATTCCTTTTTTCTTCGCTCCTTCAATAAAAGCGTTTCTCTTTTCCTGCATTAAATCAGGCCGCTTCTTTCCCATCGCTCTTCTTAAAAGATCAGCTTCCCCCATACTAAAGCCGCCTACTTCACTGGCAATTTGTATAACCTGTTCTTGATAAATAATGATACCGTGTGTTTCTTTTAAAATAGGCCCAAGTAGAGGGTGTAAATACTGAACCGGAGTACGCCCGTGCTTTCTGTTAATGAAATCATCGATCATTCCCATTGGACCGGGTCGATAGAGAGCATTCATAGCCGTGAGATCTTCAATGCTTTCTGGCTGCAGTTTTTTCAGATAAT
>CAZPNF010000378.1:0-2789 GCA_964587715.1 uncultured bacterium
AAAAGTCTGAGTGCAGCGTGTGGTTGCCTGTCCGCCAACGGTTTAAAGGCGGGAACTTGGCCGGTGGGGATGGGTGGACTAATCTTACTTATATGGAATTTGCATTTTTTACAGGTTTCTCTCGTTCCCAAATTCCGGTTTGGGAACCTCCATATCTGAAAAACTCTGTTTATCCACTCAGCGTAGGGTCTTTATTAAATTCCAAACCTGATGCCTGCGGTAAAGGTATTTTGGGCAGCAAAGTTGTAGTCTGCATAGATCTTCAAAATGGGAAAGTTAAGCATCAGTCCCAGAGTGAAGCGGGTTTTATTCGCTGACTCCATGGAAAAGTTAACGACGAAAGGTTCGGTCTGTCCATCTGCCTCCTGCTCATAATGAACATCCAGAGTAGCTCTCTCGTACCCTATTCCTCCATAGAAATGTAGAACGCTCAGTGAATACCCTGCCTGAAGCCCCAGATACGAGGCATGTGCTTTAATAATGTCTCCGATTTTAAAATTCTGCCAGAAGTAACCGACGGCAATGTCTACGGGGATTAGAGGAATGTACTGGCTGAGACTGTGCCGGCCGCCAATCCCAAAGAGTCTGACTTTACCGATGTCCTCGTTAATGTTCAGTTCGATCCATCTTACTACTGCCTCGGTACCCATAATAGATCCTATGGTCAACTGAGGAACGGCAAATGGTACAATCTTAGTATCCCATACGCCGCCGGGAAGATTTTCGGCCACACCGGGCCACGTTACGGGTTCCGTACTCCCGAAAATGGTCGGCAGGACTTTTCCAGGTTCCGGGTGGATGTCTCCTTCATCTACAGGCGTGAAGGTCTTTTGGTCTTCAGAAACGAAAGCACCCATCCCAACAATTCCGACCTGTAAATGAATACCCCACTTGTCGACCTTGGCTCCTTGAAAGATACCACTGTTCAGATTGGCACCAAAAGTATCTACCAGAGGCTGTAAATACAGTGTGCCGATTTTTTGGCCATATTCCGAAACATTCTTTTCGACGTCCTGTGCCTGTATCGAAGAAAATGCTAAAATAAAACAGAACAAGCACGCAATAACAAAACAACGTTTTTTCATGATTGTCTCCTTGGGATTGGTAAAACGTGTAGTATTGTAGTGACTTTTTAGGCCTTTGTCAAGGAAAATTTTGAAGATAAAAAGAATTTGCTGATGGCTTAACCTTTAAAGCCCGGTAGGAAGGTCAATAAAAACTGTTTCGAGTCCAAACTTTTCTTGAAGAACCTCTCCAACAGCTTTTATTCCCAGAGTTTCAGTAGCATAATGCCCGGCAAAGATAACATTTATACCAGCTTCTTTAGCTTCCCAGTAATGTGAATGGCCTGGTTCACCAGTGACAAAAGCATCCATTTCGTCTGCAATAGCCTGCTGAAGCATACTCAAACCGTCGCCGCTTACGTAACCCAGCCGTCTTACCTCCTCTGGGCCAAAATCCCAGACGAGTGGCTTACAACCCAGACCATTTTGTACACGGTTTACCAAATTTGAAAGGGGAACCGGTTCCTCGAAACGTACTTCTTTTCCTATAACCAATCCGTGATACTCTCCAAAATCTCTGGCAATAGGCCATCCGAGAACTTTTTCTATCCGTGCATTATTTCCCAGCTCAGGGTGAACATCCAGAGGAAGATGGGCTGCATAAAGTGCAATGTCGGACTCAACGAGTAGATAAATCTTCTGATACATGGAACCCGTCAGAGGAACTGGTTTGCCCCAGAAAAGACCGTGATGGACAAACAGAAAATCACTTTCAACACTCTTTGCTTTTTTGACTGCATCCATGGACGCATCGACAGCGAGTGCTATCTTCTTTACTTCTCCCTTATTTTCAACCTGTAAGCCGTTTAGGCTGGTATCTTCTATGTTTTTAATCTCCAGAAGTGTGTCAAGAAAATCCGATAGCTCTTTTGTCTTCATTTCTCACTCCAAAAATTGTATTAGCCGATTTGCCGCTATTTCTCCCCCATTGGTTGGGAGAGAATTCCATTTATGATTTTCTGAAAAGAACTGCTCTATATGGGGCTTCCAATTCCCTGATAAAAAATCTTCCCGGGGAAGAAATTTAGACGCCATGTTATCTTCCATCCACTGAACTAATATGTCACACTCAGGAAAATCATCCCGCAATACGTAGAGCAGCGGTGTGTGGTTAGCATAACATTCTGCCACAATACCGTATCCTGGTTTTGAAAGAACCAGATCACTTGCGGCTACAAGATCAGGAAAAGTCGCTCCCTCCCTTGGAAAGGTAAAAACTCTCTCGTTCCAGTTTTCTGGAAAAGGTGAAAGAAAGAAAATGCTATCCATTTTTCTTAAAGAGTGCCATGGAATTAATTTTCTATCCCATTCCGGGAGGGCAAGAAGAACCACTTTGTCCTCATTACTCACTCCAATCACTTTGCGCACTTCTATCCTATCTTTTTTTGCCTTTCTGACAACAAGTGGGATATCCTCAACTTCATGGAAAGCCTTCATTGGTTCGTGAATCGGGAGGCGAAGAAGAAGTGAAGCCTTTGAGTAATCATCACGGATAGTTTTTACAACTCCTTGAAACTCTGGTTTCTCAGATGTCCAAGATTCATAAATCCAATCCCAGCCGAAATTTCCCATACCAATAGAGGGCAATCCTGCTGTTTGAGCAATTCTAAAAGCCAGTGGAGGGATATCCCCAAAAATAAGATCAACTTTTTTTTCTCCTATGAAATTCATTTCCTTTGAAAGAATTTCTTCCCATCTCTCCTCTATCTTCAGCCACTGGCGTAA
>CAZPNF010000379.1:0-2785 GCA_964587715.1 uncultured bacterium
GAACCAGCGTGGCTTTGCTCCCATCGTAGCTATATCATTGGCATTGACGTTTACGCAGTACCATCCTATTTTTTCTTCCACAAATGTAACAGGGTCAGTTTTTGCCACTAAATACTTATCCCCAATGTCAAGAACAGCAGCATCTTCTCCGACTTTGGGACCAATTACAACATCTGGATCTTCCAGATTAATCCTTTTCAGCAACCTTTCTAAAAGATCCGGGGGAAGCTTTCCTGTTTTTAAAAAAACCACGGCCTTACCTTAATTCATGCATCGATTAAGTTTATTCTGACACCTTTTTTGTCTTATCATAATCATCAAAAAGAGTTCTTATTAGATGAAGAGTATCAATATTCTGTCCCAACCTCTCTGTAATGGTCAGAGTTATTCGGCCAAGAGCAACGTAAGACGAGGCCAATTCTGGGTCTAACTCTTTCAATGTTTCTAAATGTTTTTCAATAGTTTTTATATCTCCTCTTAGAATAGGCCCTGTCAGTGCATGATCTACACCTGCCTTCTCGATGTTATCTAACGTTGCATGCACCATGGGTAATACAATTTCTATATCCTTACTCTGCTCCATTCGGCCCAGAATTTTCTGGACAACTGCCATAAGAGCAACCAGATAGTTTGATGCTACAGTACACCCTGTGTGGTACAATAATTTATCATGTTTGGAGATGAAAAACGGCTTCGCTCCAATTGCTCTGGCAAGTTTTTCTAACCGTGAGCAGCCATTTGAATCGCCTTCCAGGGCAATAGGAATATTCTCTAAATTACCCTTAGAATTTTCCGTGAAACTGAAACATGGATGAAAAGAGCAGGTTAATATCTTTTTCTTTTTAAGAGGAAGAAGTACATCAGATGATAAAACTCCAGAAGTATGAGCAACGACAGCATCTGAATTGAGCCGATTAATTTCTGCAAGAGCCAGGCCTATCTCCTCTACTGCATCGTCCGGCACAGCAATAAAAATAATGGTTGTTTCATGATCTATTTTCTCTATGTTATTAGAGCTTGTCCATGCCCCACATTCTTTTTGACAATTCCGAGCCTTAGCAATATCTGTATCAATAATTGAAGAGATATTAAAACTATGAAGATGGAAAAGCCTGGATAAAGCACTGCCCACTCGGCCTGCTCCGATGAATCCCAATATTTCTTTCTGGCTTTGCAGCCGATTTTTCATGGACATATTCTCCTCTCAGTTTTTTGTGTGGATTAAATAGGAATTTCCTCTTCATTTCTGAACAAAACCAGAATAGCCGCCTGTGGGACGACAAGATAAGATTTTCCCTCAAGTTTGATTTCAACCGAAGCTTTACGAAGGAAGACGGCGTAATCCCCCACTCTGGCTTGCATGGGAACGTATTGAATTTCTCCTTGAGAGGCTTTCCACGGTTCATCCTCTAAGTCACTGGGATTTGGTAAATGTACCAGTTAAGAAATATAGGAAGAAAGTCGATTGTTGTCAAGTAAGTAAATATTTTTGGAAAGAGACTTGACAATAATCGTAGAAGTTATATATTTGATAACACAGAAGCGGGGGGATAGATAGCAATCTTGCAAGAGGAGGAAAATATGATATTTTCGTCCGCTAAAAAAGTAATTTTCTGTCTACTACTCATTGTATCTTTTGTACTATCTTACAATAGAGTAGCTTTTGGGCAGAAGATCAAAGCCCAGGTAAAGATAATGCTGGAAAGACTTCCCCTCCAAAAACAGCAGAAGCTCAAGGATCTTGGCGAAAACATTGAGACCTACATCAACGATTACGACTGGACAGGCGAATCCTCGGATGAAGAAATCCCCATCACAGTTCAGATTTCTCTAATGGACAACAGCGTCAGCTATGAAGATCGATATTCTGGAACTTTTCTTATCACCAACAACTCGGATCTCCAGTACTATGATAAATACTGGCGATTCCCCTATCAAGCTGGAGAACAGCTTATCCATAATGAAAATGTATTTGACCCCTTCACTGGATTTATTAACTTTTATGTCTATCTTATTATTGGAGGAGAGTACGACAAGTACGGAAGATTTCTTGGAACTCCCTACTTCGAAAAAGCCAAGCACATCTGCGGGCAGGCAAAGTTCAACAGTCTATTCAGATTAGGCTGGGACGAGAGAAGCAAGCTGGTAGATAAGATTTTAAGTAAAGAAAATAAACCGTTCAGGACCATGGAGGATCTTTTCTTCTTAGGACTTTCTTACGTTGATGAAGAAGACAGTACTGCACGCAAATACTGCGGCCAGGCCCTCTCTCTACTGGATGAAATCCTTACGAAAGATCCTTACAACAAGCAAGCCCGTCAATTTCTTAACGCTCATTACCTCGAATACACAGATATTCTTAAAGGCAACAGTGAGGCCATGGAAAAACTTATCCATCTCGATTCAAATCATGCAGAAACATATCGTAAGGCTATGAAAGAATAATCCCGGATGAAGCCCTACCTCGATTTCAAGTAAAGCCGAATTATCCAGTACGCAAATCACATTTTAGATGTGGCAAGAGCTTTTCTGCGAACACGATTCTATCGGGGAACTTAAGATGAGAGCGAGGGCTCTCATCTACCCGTTAGTTGTTGATTGCCATCACTTATTTCAGGCAATCCTAAAAGTCAAGTATTATTTTTCGGCATTGTTGCAAAGTTGAGGTATCCTAAAAAATAACATGATGTCTCCAGGGAGGTGGAGAGGTATTGCCTTTTTGCCGCCATTGGAATTGATCAATTGCAACAATGCCTATTTTTCAGTATAGCTAAACCACCTATTT
>CAZPNF010000380.1:0-2783 GCA_964587715.1 uncultured bacterium
ATTACGCCACCTGCAGCAACAAGTATTCTGGCAACTAACTTCAAAATGTTGATTGCATGAGGCTCCATGTTCACGCGTTTTCCATACTGGTCTATTGACCTGCGGATCAGCTTGTCTAGAACAAAAGCGACAACAACGATAAATAATGCTATACCCGCGAGAACAAGCTTTTCGGTGGGCACGAAAGTCAGAAACATGACACTCACCATATAATAGACAAATGTTTGACCAGAATGTCAGAAAAAAAGCTTTCTGTTATCTTTTCTGAAAAACGGAAATGGTTCATGGTTGATTGGGTTGTGTTATGCCATAACCTTTACTTGTTGTGTGGTGATTAAGAAACCATTATATGCCAAAAACTTTTCATCAGATGATAACATACTGACTGAAAGAAGAAGGTTTGGTCAGGTTTAAAGGGTGCTCTCGAAATGAGAAAAGTCTTCGCTCTTCTCGTGATTATCTTGATACTTGTGCCTGCCACCGTATTTGTTGTTCATTATAGTCTGTTGGGCGAAAACAAGGAAACGAAACCGTTCTATGTGGGGGTCACATACTGCGGAAACTCAACAGAAGAAGCAAAAACGCTCATTGACAGAGTGAAAAATTGCACCAACCTCTTTGTTTTGCAATCTGGTCCGTTACAGCAGTTTCCAGACAAAATAAATGAGATAGGTGATTACGCCGTTTCTTCTGGGATGTACTTAATGGTTTATTTTGGTGTTGACAAATGGGGGTTTTTGAACAATTGGTCGGAAACTTATGAGGATCGATGGGGTGACCGATTTTTAGGGATATACTATGGTGATGAACTGGGCGGAAAAATGATAGATCACGAAGTTTGGTTGTGGGACAAAGCCACCAATAGTTCATGGTTGAAATATCACGATTCGCGCGGCGGGCATATTCAGGGCAGGATAGATGAAAATACAACCATTCAATATTTGCCCAATGGAAGAATTCTGTTATCAATAACCGAGATTTCAGGCTCCCCATACAACGATGAGGGTCTTCCCGATCCTTCTTTCCTCAATCATACCTATACACGGATTAGTTACTATCCTAATGGCACAATTATAACACAAATTTCTGATGATGTTGACTTTATTCCCAAAATTGTGGAAGACTATAACGTTACTTACACGTATGAAGAGCTTTTGAACATGCACCCCTTCCAAACCTATGACGAAATCGCAGAGGGATTCATTGAAGGTCTACATCAAAGATTGTTACGCGGACCAAAAAAAGAAACAATAACTCCTGCCTTCATCGCTGATTACGCGCTTTACTGGTTTGACTACAAGGCGGGCTACGATGTTGTACTTGCCAGTTTAGGCTGGAACCACACAATAGAACAGGACATAGCCCTCACTAGAGGGGCTGCAACACTACAAAATAAAGAATGGGGAGCAATTATAACTTGGAAGTATAATCATCCGCCGTACTTGGATACTGGCAAGGCAATCTATGATCAGATGCGTATGGCGTATGAGGCAGAAGCAGAGTATGTTGTTGTTTTCAATTATGCTGAAGACATGGACGGGCCCTACGGAACGTTACAAGAGGAGCATTTTGAATATTTGGAGCGCTTCTGGAATGAGGTTGTACAGTCCTCTGCGGTGAAACAGGGTTCAGTTAAAGCTGAGGCAGTTCTGGTTTTGCCCGAAAATTATGGGTGGGGCATGCGAGACCCTGAAGATAAAATTTGGGGCTTATGGGGACCTGACGAAAAAGCGCAGCAAATATGGGAGCTGTCACGCAATCTTCTTGACCAGTATGGATATGGCTTGGACATAGTCTACGACGACCCAGAGTTTCCTGTTCAAGGCAAGTATCCCAAAGTTTACTACTGGAACCACACAGGTTGAACAGTCAGACTAACAAGTCAAAAGGCTTAACACTGTCCTTGAACAGTTTTTTTCTGAGCCACAAAAGGTGAGCAAACAAACGAATATTAGAGTTAAAAGCTGGCAAGAATTCAAGGAAAAAGCATTCGAAAAGAAGCCCAAGAGCGTCGTTTATGTTATCGCCCAGAGCATCCCCGCCAGAGACCATACGGGACTAAAACTCATTTTTCCTGTCGAAGGCGCCCAGTACATCTTTGTCGACTCGGCTAAGGGCGACAAACTGAGAAGAACCGGGATTCCAGTTCACACCAACAAGAAAGGGCACCGCTTCCTCACAGACGAGGACGTGAAAAATTTTCTCAGGACAGAACTCCAAATAAATAATCTGCAAATCTTGTCGTACTGGACAGCTTGACGGCAATTCAATATGACTGAAACAAAAAGGGGATGGTTGCCGGGTCTAAAAGTCGACCCGACGTGGCGCTTAGTGTTCTCTGCTGTTATGTTTTTGGGTTGGAATCACGGTTGCGGTGTGAACATTGACAGCATTGTTTCGGTGTGAACCACGTTGGGATGCTGCTCAATCATCTCGTAGATAATCTTTGTCAGCTCTTCGGAACTGTCTGCTTCTATCACTGCAATTGCATCGAATCTTCCCAGAACCGAGTTAGCCATCATCACGCCCTTTATCTTCCTTGAAGTTACGATCTCCTCTGAAGTTCCGGGTCTCATAGTCAAGAGTACGAATGCCCTTATCTTTTTGGTGCGGAGATCTTTTTTAGACAACTGCTTTTCTCTCCTTCTTTTAGAACAGCGTGATCGCCGTCTCGGTGTGGACGATGTTTGGGTCCTTTTCTATTACCTTGTACACGAACTCGTTGAGTGTTTCTAGGTCTGGAGCTTCTAAGACAACTATGACGTCGTGTCGTCCGTAAACGG
>CAZPNF010000381.1:0-1975 GCA_964587715.1 uncultured bacterium
AAGCAATAACAAGTGTTCCTCTCCAGATAAGGGGTGAAGATCGTATTCTGCCTTTTGTTTTAAAACTCCACTTCTCTTCACCATTTTCTCGAAGAATTCCATAGAACATTCTGTCTAAGGTACCAAAGTAAAGCCAGCGGCCTGAAATAAGGGGTGAAGTACTCACAACACTGCTCGTGTTAAAAGACCACTTTTCTTTTCCAGTGTTTGCATATAGACAGTACAAAATACCCTGTGTAGTTCCAAAGTAAACAAATTTTTCGGCAACCGCTGCTGTTTCGTAAACTTTCCCTTTAGGCTTGAACTTCCAGACCACTGATCCATCTCGCAGAGAGAGTGCATAAAAAGTTCCGCCTGTTGTACCGATAAACAACTTTCCGAAATCAATAACAGGAGTAGCAAAAATGCCGTTCTGGATTTTCTGCTTCCAATTTGTCTTTCCCTCTTTAAAGGAAATCGACCAGATTGTTCCTTCCTCTGCAGCGACAAAAAGATTGTTTCCTGAAGAAGATAGACTTCCACGAAGATGTTCACCAAGATCTTTCTTCCAGAGAATTTTTCCCGTACCAGAATCGAGACAAAAAATTTCTCCTTCTTCGTTTCCAGAAACAAGGTGGTTCCCAATAATTAGAGGTTCGCCACTTATCGGGCCTAAATTTTCTTTCCAGATTGTCTTACCCGTTAAAAGATTAATGGAACGTAATGAAGGTCTGCCCCAGCGTTTAGCCAGAACAAGGCGATTTCCATTCAGGGAACAGGTTACCTCTACTTTACGGGTCTTAATCTTTTTTACAGATTTTCCAGTATGCAAGTTGAGTATGATAACCCCACCAGCCTTCATGCCGAAAAAGAGGAAACTATCAGCAGCTACAATTGATTTCCCAACAGCAGAATTTGCTTTGTAAGTCCAGATTAGTTTCAGAGGAGGGGCAATTTCCTCTGAGCTCTCCCCTCTCCTTGAACTGCCTCCACCCCAGCACCATCCAGTTCGGTCTGCCCTAAATTGAACTTCCTTCAAGAAATTTTTCTGGCAGCCAGATATCAAAAAGAGAATCAACAAAAAAACACCGATGTATTTTTTACTGATATTCATGGCAGTATAAGATCGTTTCCCTCATTGGGCCATCTCGGTTTTACTTTCACTGTATCTTGTAATACGACAAAACGCTCCGAAGGTTTATAGGGAAATGGTTTACCAAAACTGTACTTTCCATCTCCATCTCTGTCCCTGAAAGCTTCCATAATATAAGAACCAGGCAGGACATCAATAAGTTTGTACTTTCCAGGGGCTGGAAGAGTTTGACTGTACAATACCACGGGAGTTTTAACCTGTCTGACCGTTACAAAAATTTGCCCCACTGCCTCTGAGTCAGGATCAAAAACTGTTCCACTGATTTCGGAGAGAGTATCTTTATTTAAAGTCTGGAACTGAAAGGATGTGTCAGCTACTGGATTGCCAGCAAGATCCATCACACTCTTACCAGAAATTTCCACTGTGCAGGTGGAACAGCTCTTCAATCTTTTCTGAGACAGAAAAAGTACCTCAGCAGGATTTTTCCACTGAAAAGAACCTGACAGAGATTTGCCTGAATCAGTTTTCAGAGAAAACCCGTGAGGGAATTTGATTTGATTCATAGCCTCGCTGAAAATAAGATGAACAGCCCCTTTTAAATCTGCTGATTTTTCCCCTGGTTTGGGTGCTATCTTAACCAATTCTGGAGGATTTGCATCGACCTTTTCTATCCCATTAAAGAAAGCTTCGTTATATTCCTTATCTATCGAATTACCAGCTTCATCAAAGAGGTTTTTTACCTTAACTTTATACTTTTCATTTCTCTTCTGCTGACGGATAATGACATGAACAATTTTAAGATTCATGGGATCAAGATAAATCTGCTCCACACCCAGCGTGTCAAGAGTATCTACTGTTGAAACAATCAATATTGAATCTGGCGAAAAAATTTGCTGCGAGGAA
>CAZPNF010000381.1:1985-2771 GCA_964587715.1 uncultured bacterium
AACTGAAGTGTGACGTGATTGTAATCCAGTGGAACTGCTCTGACAAGCGCAGGGAGAGTTGTATCTTCTCTCGTAATTTTGAAGTAGAGACTATCACTGTGAAGCGATTTTTTCTCCGAAAGCAGAACATCTCTGAAGCCAACACCAATTTCATCCTCGCCCGGTTGGTATATTCTATCTGCAGCTCTGTCCCGAACAGCAAACAAGCGGTATAATCCTCGTGAGACATGGGAAAACATGAAACCACCGCTGGCTTCGCACTGGACAATGTAATCAGGCTCCTGGAGAGAAGGATTGGGATCTGCGTAATTATTAATCTGGTATGCCCAGACACCTATTCCTTTTGCATCTTTGACTCCGTAGACTCTGCCCCTGATTTTGCCTTTATCGAGAATTGCACCAGTGGAAAAAGCCAGAGTAAACGAAGACTTCATACCATTGTTACGATAATCCCTGATCCCTGTACCAAATGTAATTACATACGTGTGATTCTTTTTGAATGGACGGGGAAAAGTAATTTTGAGTTTCTTCCCTCTCCATTTGTATTTCACACCTTTACCAGGATACGGAGTGATAAAAATAGCATCCGTTGCAGAAGCAGAGATAATTCCCTCACTGAACCAGACTTCAACAGATGTGAGAGAATCAACAAAAGTTGCACCGGACAGAGGAAGCATACGGAGAATTTCAGGCGGTGTTCGATCTACAGGCCCTCCGGGTGGGAATCCTTGCTTTGCACAGGAAAGTAAGAAGAGAAGAATTATAATAATAAAATAATCTAACCGT
>CAZPNF010000382.1:0-2757 GCA_964587715.1 uncultured bacterium
AATTTTGCCTCCAATTCTTCTGTGGGAAGTCTTAAAGTAGCGTTCATTAAAGAACGACTTTCAGGTTCTACTGCCCCTCTATAAAATTCTTTGTGAGCATCAATAGTATCGTAAAGCAGTTTTGCTTTTTCTCTGTTTGTTTTTTCTATCGCATCCAATCCACCCTGATTTTTCGCCCACTCGAGGACCAGTTTAACTATGTAGATTGAATAGGTAGGTGGTGTGTTGAAAGTTGAATCCTTTTCCACGTGAGTAGTGTACTTCAACAATGTTGGTATATCCTGCCGGGCTCTGGCTACCAGATCGTCCCGAATAATGACCACAGTAACGCCTGCGGGTCCCAGGTTTTTCTGCGCACTGGCATAGATTAACCCGAATTTTTTGAAGTCGATCTTCCGTGAAAAAATATCACTGCACATATCTGCTACAAGGGGAACAGAACCCGTATCAGGAAAGGTTACCCACTGCGTTCCAGCAATAGTATTGTTGGAAGTAATGTGAACGTAAGCAGCATCAGGATCAAGGTCA
The DNA here is from genome assembly GCA_964587715.1 of uncultured bacterium. GTDB lineage: Bacteria > Zhuqueibacterota > QNDG01 > QNDG01 > DSAB01 > CAYYPT01. Next base: position 529 of record CAZPNF010000382.1, read on the forward strand.
AGTTCTTCCTGTTTAGGAATCCTGTTGAAATTTGTTTCTTCTGATGAACCAGCTACTTTTGCTGAACCTAAGATTTTTGCTTCTTTGATAGCTTTCTTTGACCAAGCACCAGTAATCACATAATCAGCAGATTTCCCCTCAGGCAGAAGGTTCATGGCAACCATTGCAAACTGAAGACTTGAACCGCCCTGGAGAAAAAGGACCTTGTAGTTTTCTGGTATACCAAAGAGTTCAATTAGAAGCTGCTTTGCCTGTTGATGGATTTCCGCATACTCTTTTGATCTGTGGCTAATTTCCATTACTGACATACCAGTACCAGCATAGTTAGTAATCTCATCCCTTGCTTTTTCCAGAACAGGCAGCGGAAGAGTTGCGGGGCCAGGATTAAAGTTCCATATCCTTTCACTCATTGTTGTTCTCCTTATTTTTTTGAAAATTCATCGATGATCGCTACAATCTGGTCTCCTATCCGTAAAAGATTTTCTTTTGTAGAAGCACCAATATGGGGTGTCATCAGCACATTTGGAGCTTTCAACAGAGGGCAATCGGGTGAAGGAGGATCAGAATACCAGACATCGTTAGCATAAGTTTTTATCTTTCCATTCTTCAAAGCCTCTGCTACATCCCCCTCTACCACACATTTACCTCGCCCTGTGTTTATCAGTACAACCCCATCTTTCATCTTCCAAATTATATTTTTATTAATCATACCTTCTGTCTCATCAGTTAAAGGAAGGTGGAGTGAAATATAATCAGCTTCTGATAGAACATCATCGAGAGGTTTCAGCTCTGCAACATCTGATTTGGCGACAAATTTGTCGTAAGCAATAACTCTCATTCCAAATGCAAGGGCTCGTTTCGCAACTTCAGAACCGATCCGCCCCAGTCCGATAAGTCCAAGAGTTTTACCCATGAGTTCTGTTCTCTTGAGTTCCTTTTTTGCCCATCTTCCATCTACCATACTGTTGTGCGCTTCCACCAGCCGGTTTGGAACAGCAAGCATCAGGGCAAAAGCAAGCTCTGCCACAGCAACACTTGATGCTTCAGGAGTATTATGAACAATAATATTTTTACTCTTAGCATAGTCTAAATCAATATTGTCCAGACCAACTCCACCACGAATGATTAGCTTAAGATTAGGCGCGCTGTCGATATATTCTTTAGTACACTTTGTTTTACTGCGAACCAAAACCACATCAACTTCGGGTAACTTAGATTTGTCATCAGTGACTTCACCAAACTTCTTTAAACGATCGGGAAGCGATGGATCAAATGCATCGGAAATTAAAATTTTCATCCTGTCCTCCTATAACTTGATAGTGTCCTAATAACCTTGCGAAGGTTTCAGACCTTCGTAAGGTTATTATCTTCCTGCAATAAACCTACAAAAATATAAAGAATATCATTCAAAAAAACAAATCTTTTTGTTAAATTTGTCACATTATTTTGTAGAAAATAGAACTTCTTATTTTTCAGGAACTCAACAGATGGACAATTACCCCGCTTGCGAGTTTTGGTTCAAACCATGTCGATTTTGGGGGCATAACCTTTCCTGCATCTGCAACCGCCATGAGTTGATCTATGGTTGTAGGATAAAGTGAAAAAGCCACTTTGTACTTCCCTCCATCCACAAGTCGCTCAAGCTCTTTCAGTCCCCGAATTCCTCCAACAAAATTGATTCTTTTATCCGTACGGGGGTTTTCTATTCCCAGAACAGGAAAGAGTAAGTTTTCCTGAAGTATTGAAACATCCAACTGTTTAATGGGATTCGAAGAATCGAAAGAGCCCTCTTTTGCTGTCAAGCTGTACCACTGCCCATTCAAATACATTCCAAAAGTGTGTATCTTTGGTGGACGGTACATTTTTGTCCCCTGTGGTTTCACCTCAAATTTTTCTTTTACTTTTGACAAAAACTCTTCGGTAGACATATTTCTTAGATCCTTAACCACACGGTTATAGTCCAGGATTCTCATCTGGGTATCGGGGAAAATCACTGATAGAAAAAAGTTATATTCCTCTTCACCAGTATGCAAGGGGTTTTGTGCTTTTCTTTTTTCTCGTACTCTGGCTGCAGCAGCGGAGCGATGGTGACCATCAGCTACGTAGAGAGTATCGATTTGGGAGAATTCCTCTCGGATATTATTTATTATAATTTCGTCATCTACAACATAGAAAGTATGTTGTACGTCATAGTCACCTGTAAAATTGTAGACAGGCTTTTTCTTCATC
>CAZPNF010000383.1:0-2753 GCA_964587715.1 uncultured bacterium
ATTCGCCGAAAAGAAAAAGAAGGCGAATCTGCGGAGCCGGTGATGCCGACATTAGGGACACGACATTTTCCCTTGCGCTCAAGGTTTTCCTATTTATAACTGGCACAGGAGGTGATAATATGAAAGCTTTAAAGGAACAAGTTATCCAACTTGTACAACAGCTACCAGGCGACATAACTATAGATGATATTTTGTCTGAGTTGTATTTCAAGCTTCAGGTTGATGAAGGTATTAGAGAGCTTGACGAAGGGAAGGGCATCCCACATCAAGAAGTTAAGGAGCGTATGTCAAAATGGGTTTCAAAATAAGGTGGGCTCCCCGAGCAGTTACTCATCTTGAGCAGATTTGCAAATATATTTCACAAGATTCTGAGACGTACGCACGAATATTCGCAAAGAAAGTATTGTTAATAGTGGAGGATATACCTTCTTTCCCCAAGGCAGGTCGTGTTGTACCCGAGTATAATGACGAGAACTTGCGCGAACACATCTATGGTAACTATCGTATTGTGTATCGCTTGAAAGAAGATTTTGTAGAGATATCCGCGATCTGCCACGGCTCTCAACTTCTTGAAAGAATTTTGTGAAGGTTCCTAACGAACAAGAGTTGCACCAGACTTTAAGACAAAATGCTCATGAACCCTCCAATCCGGATCACTTAGCAGATACAGGAATAAAAGATCAGAAAAGTCTGAGTGCAACGTCGGGTGATCTGAACAGAGCAACATATATAAAACACCCCGTGTGGCACGGCCTTTAGGCCGTGTTTAATAGACAACATAATTCACTCTGACAGATATGAGAAATATAACCATCACAAAGCATAGAAAAAAATTACATCATTACAATATAGTGAATCATGCCCATGACAGGCAAGATATCAATTTCAATTTTATGTATGGGCCTATGTGATTATGCCCGATCGTGTTCATCTATTGATCAAACCTAAACAATATGATTATCAAATCTTCGAAATTCTTCAATAAATAATTTGATAAAAACATCAGAAGCTTGGAAATGGTCATCTGCACGCGCCCGAGTGAGTAGTGAGGGTTTAATTTCTGATAATTACGAAATTCCCATGTTAAAGGTACTGTCTAAAAAATGAAGTGTGACAGGGTCACCCGGCGCTTTTTTATGTCGGGGGCTCAAGAATAGTGCAGCCGACCCTGGTGGTATTGTTTCTGCTGAAGAATTGCATGCCTATGCTGCACCAAAAACGACGGCCTATAAGCCATCGATACATCCACAGTTGAAGGATAACTACTCCGGTGATCTAGACTTATCTTCCCTACCTTCTCCCCAGAACCTTGTTATTACGAATAGGGACAATTGTGGTGAGAATCCACATTTGACCTGGGATGCTAGTTCAGGGGCTGAATCGTACAAAGTCTATCGTAGTACCGACCAACACAATTGGCAGGTCATCGCCACCACTACGAATACGTCATACACTGATTGTGATGTAATTATTCAAAAACCAAGAACCGCTGATGATCAATTTTACTACAAGGTTACAGCGCTGAGTAGCAGTAGTGAGTCGGATGCATCCAGAACCGTTACCACCTGGGGCAGAATTCTAGAAAAACAAATAACTGACTTGGATAAAGTTACGTCAGAACAGGAAAAGCTCCCAAAGGAATTTGCTTTGTTGCAGAACTACCCCAGGCAATCCCACAACAAACATTTGTTTCCAGTTACCTAAATCAAGGCATGTAGTTTTAAAAATCTTCAACGTTCTCGGTCAGGAAGTAAAGACACTCGTGGACGATTACAGAGAAGCAGGTACATATTCTGTTATCTGGGATGGAAGAGACAATCGAGGAATCGAAGTTCCTTCAGGAATTTATCTCTACACTCTTCGGGTGGGTGATAAAGTGTTTACAAAAAAGCTCATGTTTCTGAAATAACTCGACAAGCTATATAAAATCAAAGCCTCATCCAGAGAGTTTTTGGATGAGGCTTTTTTAATAGTCGCGATATATTATGTCCGTTCCGTTTCCCAAATTCCTCGTGGAAAAGAGTTGACAATGTAACTATTTTCTATTAAATTATTGAGTTAAATTTATTCTTCACAGGTCAATTCCATAGGAGAATGATAAAATGGAAGGTATACAGGTATCTGTAGAAAAAATTGGCCCACAGAGTGATATTTCCATCATTCGTGTGGGAGGCTACATCGATACGACCACCTCTTCAGAACTTGAACGTGCTCTGGATTCCCTCTTAAAAGCAGGGATAGTTAGAGTAGTTATTGATCTCGGCAGTGTGGATTACATATCAAGTGCAGGATGGGGAATTTTTATCAGTGAGATCAAGGGAATTAGAGAAAGAGGCGGAGACCTAAAACTGGCCAGGATGATTCCGGATGTATATGAGGTTTTTGAGCTGCTTGAGTTTAACTATATATTAAAGGCTTTTGATACAGTTGAGGATGCTGTTAGAGATTTCGAAGGGGGTGTTGTTAATTTTGAAGAAAAAAGTGTGGAAGAGGAAAGGCCCTTACCAGAGACAAATGTAATTGATGAAGAGCAGGAAGAAGAGCAAGAATCTGAACCTGAAGATATAGAAGAGAAGATACGACAGGTGGCTCTGGAACACCACTCGTGGAGTCCCTCAAAGATTGCCAAAGAACTTGATACAGAGAAATATGGATTCTTAAGAGTTGGGAAGTTCTCTGTCTGGAAGATTCTCAGAAAGTTAAATCTCGGCAGCAAAAAACAGAGAGAAATTTTAAGCCGGGGAGAAAAATCC
>CAZPNF010000384.1:0-2752 GCA_964587715.1 uncultured bacterium
TCTTATTATATTTGTTGTATATAATGATATTATAAGGCTTATCCATAATTGAAAAGGACATCTTGATAATTAAGTTGACAAAAAGGGCTTTTTTGGATAAATTATGTTTGAGAGGTAATTGTGGAATCAAAAAAAACGCCGCTCTTTGATGAACATGTTAAGCTGGGGGGGAAGATGGCAGATTTTACAGGGTGGTTGATACCCCTCTGGTACACAACTGGTCAATCAGCAGAACATCATGCCACACGAAATGGTTGCGGACTTTTTGACATCTGCCATATGGGGGAATTCGAGATCATAGGTTCAGGTTCGTTGTCATTTCTCTCGCGAATGCTGACAAATAATGTGGAGAAAATGGTGGACGACCAGGCAATGTACAACTTCATGCTTAATGATAACGGGGGAGTGGTAGATGACTGTATTCTCTATCGCTTTGATGCTGAACATTGGATGCTGGTAGTTAATTCCGGGGATGTTGCCGGTGATTTTGAGTGGCTGAGACAGCACGCACCATCTGATGCTCATTTAAAAAATGTCAGCGATCAAACCGTAAAAATTGATCTACAGGGTCCCAACTCACCCAAACTTATGACAAAGTGGATAGACAAAGATACTCTTGCTAACTTAAGATTTTTTAGATTCATCCAGGATGTAAATATGGATGGGATGCAGGTTCTTGTCTCCCGGACCGGGTACACAGGTGAGATTGGCTTTGAACTCTACACAGAGCTAAAAAATGCTCATGATTTATGGAATCTGCTTTTGTCCGAGGGTAAGAACTACGGGATACTTCCATGTGGCCTGGGTGCAAGAGATACATTGAGAACTGAGGCTGGACTTCCCCTTTACGGTCATGAGTTGAGAGCAGACAGGGTAGCTCTATGTCACCCATGGGAGTTTGCAATTTTTTTGGAGAGTGATTTTATAGGGAAAGAAGTTCTCATCAGGCAGAGAGAAAAAGGAATAAATTATTATGTTTTTCCTTTTCTAATGGAAGGAAGAAGAAAAGCCATGCATGGTTTTGAAGTACTTCTGGATGGCGAAGTTATAGGAACGGTCTTGAGTGGTGTTATATCTCCCACATTAAATAATACGCCCATAGGTTTTATTGGTGTTGACCGCAATCTAGATATTGGCACATCTTTAAACTTTAAGCAGAAAAACAGACCAGAGACTCTTGAGGGAAGAGTTGACAAAATTCCTTTTGTACCACTTACTTCACGCAAGAAAATGATAAATTTCCTTTAGCAACTGTGAATAAAGTTAAAGAAAAGAGCAAAAGAGTATCCACGTGGGGGATGAAACATGATTTATCCTTCTCTGTTTTTCTGCGAAGGAATTAAAAATTATGACTGAACGAGAAAAAAATAGAGAGGGTGAACGGCGGCGGGAGGCTCTGGGTATTCTTATTATGGCATTTGCCATTCTGATTTTTCTCGGTCTTGTTTCGTATCACCCATCTGACTATCCCAACAGCGGATCTCCTCAGGTTGTGAAAAATTGGCTGGGATTGGCAGGTGCATGGATCAGTTATTTTCTCTATGTTTATACCATTGGTTATTCCTGCTTGATTATTCCGTTTTTGATTTTTCTTCTTGGCTGGAACATCTTCTTGCATAGAGAATTCAGGCCTTTTTTCCGGCTCTGTCTCTATTTTCTGGCTATTGGTATTTTCCTGTCAACAGCATTGGCTATGCCTGAGGCTGTTTCAGAGTCGGGGAGCAAGTATGGATTTCGTCTCAGCGGGCTCCTTGGTGGTTTCTTTGCTGAGCAACTAAATCATTACCTTGGAGCTGTAGGAAGCATTATAATTCTCTTAACTTTTCTGCTGCTGTTTTTTGTTTCAACTACCTCATGGAGTGTGCGTGAAGCTATTCTCGGGTTCAGGGAGGAAATGGGAGCTTTTTTCCATGGTGCCTGGAAGAAGAAAAAAAGATTGGAGAACAAAAAGCCAACAGAGGCGAGCAGGAGTGCTGGTATTGCTATCCAGCGTCCGGTAGAAACGCCCAGAATTGAAACCCCTGTTTCGGGAGCGAGAGTAAAGATTCCAGAAAAGAAGATTTTAAGGGAAAAAACTGAGAGAACCGAAAGAACTGACAGTGTAATGCCTCCCAGAGTGGGAAAGTATGAACTGCCACCGTTGGAGCTGTTAGCACCTCCTCTTCCTGCCGAAGAACAATTGGATAGGCAGACTCTTGAGCGAAAGGCCCATTTTTTAGAGGAAAAGCTTCGCGAATTTGATATTCACGGAAATGTAATGGGAATCCAGCCAGGGCCTGTGATTACACGATTTGAAATAAAGCCAGCTCCCGGTGTAAAGGTCAGTCGTTTTGTTGGCTGCCAGGACGATCTTGCACTTGTTATGAAAGCCCAAAGAGTGCGGGTTGTGGCACCAATACCTGGCAAAGCTGCCGTGGGAATTGAGATTCCCAATGAGGAACCTTCTTTAGTCAGCCTTCGTGAAATTTTATCTTCAAGGACTTTCCAGAGTTCTCAGTCAAAACTGAGTATGGCTCTGGGGCTTACTATTGATGGTAAACCTTTTGTAACTGATTTAACTGAGGTGCCCCATCTCCTGGTAGCAGGTGCTACTGGTTCTGGGAAATCAGTTTGCCTTAACACAATTATTATGAGCATTCTTTACCGTGTTCGGCCTTCTGAAGTTAAATTTGTTTTAATTGATCCCAAAAAATTGGAGCTGGCAATTTACCGCAAATTGCGGTATCATCATCTTGTAACGCAGGAAAGCATA
>CAZPNF010000385.1:0-2741 GCA_964587715.1 uncultured bacterium
TTCGTCTTTAATTAGCTGTAAATCTAAAGGTGTTAAGGGATGATTAAAGTCAATTATCTTTACAAGATTTTTCCCTAAGTATCCATCAAAGAATCTGTCGGTTCTTATTCTTTGAATTCCGATATGCTGGACAGCAAGTTCTATTGCCTCAGTTTTTAAAAGCTGCAAATCATAGTCATTGACTTTGTAAACAGCAAATGAATGATACAATTTGTTATCCGGAATTCTTCCCTCTTTGTCATTGCGAGGCGAAGCCGAAGCAATCTCATTCTTTATCTGTTCCTGTATTACCTTTTGTAATCTCTTGCTTGTTGTTTGAATCGCCCCCTTGTTTATATCACACCCAATCCAACGCCGGCCAAGTTTCTGAGCAACAGCAGCAGTTGTGCCTGAACCGATGAAACAGTCAAGGACTAAAGGAATTCCGTCGTCTTCTTTTAAAGCTTGTTCCGAATCTTTTGTTGAGGCCTTAATTATTCGTTCAAGTAATGTTTCACTTTTTTCTGTCCCAAATCCTTGTTTAAACGAATAGGCAGGAATATCACTCCAAATTGTATCAATAAATTTATAATCACTGGGGGGAACCCAATGTTCTATTTTTCCTGTAGGGGATTTTCGAATAAATTCTTGTGCCATACCAACTTCACGCCAATATTCATAAAGACTTTTGCCTTCTGGTGCATGTAATGTAAAATAGGTATTATAATTTTCTACTGCTCGCATTGCTCTGTCTTTACTCCATTTCCATTGACCTGAAGTAGGTTTAATATCTAAAATTTCAAACCGCATCGTTGGTCTATCTGCACCACTCCAGAAATCTTTCCAATAACCTTCTGGATGACTAACCTTTACCTTTTTTACTAATATAGGTTTAAATTTTGTTTCTGGGCTCTTAGAATAAAAATAGACAACATCATGTCCCTGAGGTAAAGATTTTATATTTTCAAATTGATATTGAAGATTTTTATAAATTCTTTTTACCACAATTTCATTTCTAAAATTATCTTGCCCAAATACCTCATCCATCAGTAGCTTTACATAATGCCCCACATGCCAATCCAAATGGACAAAGATACTTCCCGTTTCTGCTAATAACTCCTTCAATAGTATCAATCTCTCGTACATAAACTGCAAATAGGTATCATTATTCCAGATATCAAAATACATTGTCTGCTGTAAGACGGAGGCTTCATCTTCTTCTATTCGTCCCAAGCTCTTTAATCCTCTGAGTTCTACTTTTCTCACATAATCTGCACCACTCTTAAACGGTGGGTCAATATAAACCAAATCAATCTTTCCCCTGAATCCATGTTCAAGAAGTGTTGCTAAAACATCTTTGTTATCACCGTGAAAGAGTAAATTATGCCAATCACCTTTTAATCTCTCATATGAGTTTGCTTCGCCTTCGGCTCGCAATGACAAATTGTTACGAGGGTCAAACACTTCTATTAACTGAGCAGGAAAGCCTTTTACATAATCCAACGGCTTTTTACCTACCCAATTGAGCATTGGTCTGCCTTTAGCTGGGGTGATCTTAAGTTTGGTTTCAGACATTTTCTTCTCCTCTATGATGCAAGTTCTTGAACATACTCATCTCTGCGGTTCCACTGCATAGGCCGAATACGATATTTCTGAAGCGCATTAATAAAATCGGGATTTACTTCTTTTTCTGTATCATTTAAAATCCCATATGCAGTAGAGTCTGGTGCTCTTACTTCTGCTATCTCTGTCCAAGAAAATATTAATAACGATATATTTTGACGGTTTGGGCTACTAATTGCCCGAAGTATCCTTTCTGGTTTTGTTTGTGATGCTGGAATTACAAAATCAAAAGAATGGTCTAAGTCACTCTTCCCAGTAAACTTGACCGAAGGAGTAAACCTGATTTGGTGCATTCGTAAGTATCTTGCTACATCTTCTTTAAAAATACTTGATACCATTGGTGCAGCCATAACAAAAAGATCATTAACAGCAAGTATAGCTTGTATGAGGTCATGTTTCTTTTGTGGAAAATTATCAGTCCTGGCTTCTACAATAAGTTCATCACCATCCAGTCGAACACCAAACCCATTTAAAATAGAATGGAGCATCTGACGTCTTTTTTCTGTATTAAACTCGCATCCGCTCAATCGTAGGTCTGTAATCGTATAGCTATCATCTGTTAAAATAAAGCCACCATCAGATCTTTTTACATATATCTGTAAATGATCATTATGCCTATCAAGAAAAGGAGTAGTAATTTCGCAAACCCCTTTTATATCCTCTACACTAATTTTCTGGCGAAGCCAATCAATGTAAGCATTAACTAAATTTTGACAATTATCTCTCATACAAATAACCCCCTTTGTACAATAGGCGGTTCAATGACATTACAATAACGAAAAAAATCCTCCAAGGTTGTATATAAATCACTTGTATTAGAGAATTTTTCAGAAGGAGCCGGTATAGCCCATTTATCCATAAAACCTTCTACATATAGATGTAAATGGGGACATTGTATAGTCTTACCATTATAAGAATCAAGATAAGAAATTGGTACAGACGATACCTCTGGATTAGTATGTGGCCGTCCATCAATATCAAGCCGGACAAGAATAATGATAATTCTGTAACGCTCCGGATAAGTACATTTAGAAAGTTTAAGCTTTCCTTTTCTGTTTACATCAATTAAAAAGCTTTCTCTCTCATCCATTGAAACAATAGGTATAGTTAAACTCTCTTCCACATAAGGAAAGTAATAT
>CAZPNF010000386.1:0-2729 GCA_964587715.1 uncultured bacterium
AAAGGCACTTTATCAAGTAAATTCTGAATAATTCAAGATAAGAATCGTTATGCCTAATAAAAAAATAAGAAATTCATTAATTTAAGAAAAATAAGGAGGAATTTGAAATGAAACGACTGATCATTTCGTTAATATTGCTTATCTTTTTCATGGGGGGAAGAGATGTTTTTGCTCAAGCCACGGTAGAAGGAAAACTCATTTTACCAGAACCTGCGCCAGGCAGAGAATATTGGGTATTAGTTGACCAGGACTTTAATGGTGATAACGGCTTTGTGAAATATTGCGGTGGTATTTGCGGATCAGATACAGCAGTTAGTTACACAATTAGCGATGTGCCAGCAGGCACCTATTATATTTATGCTGGTGTGCGTATTGTCAGTTACTTTGGAAACCCGCCTGAAGTCGGCGATTACCTGGGCATCTATGGCGGCACGATTGATGAATACCCAAGCGAACCAAAAGCTGTCGTTCCAGCCTCGGGTACTGTGACATTTGATATCATCATGAGCAAATGGACATGGAATGTTGATGTTCCCAATATTTCATCTACCTATTTTCTGAATGACTTCGCCCTGCGGCATAACTTCCCAAATCCCTTTAATATGACAACAACTATACTGTTTGATGTACCGAAAACAACCCACATTACTATCAAAATCTATAATTTACTTGGCCGCGAGGTCAAAACATTGGTTGATAGAACCTATCAACCTGGGTCACATACAATATTTTGGAATGGCAGTGACGATAACGAAATGCCTGTTACCAGTGGAGTATATTTCGCGCATATGCGCTCTCAAGATTTTTTAACGGTAAAGAAAATGCTTTTACTAAAATAAGGAAAATTTTCCGGTAGCTTTTTATTTGCCTAACCATGCATTAACCTGACAAAAACGCTGGCAGTTTTGAGGCTTTTCTCAAGTTCTTTCCAAAACTTGCCTTTTCCAAAATTTCGATTAGCGTTTTTGCAGGTTATGCTTTCGTTCGCGGCGCACCGAGAACTCATGATAAGAGCATTCGTTTATAAAGATTCCCCAACTCCTTTTGGGAAAAGGGAAAATAAAAGAAGACCACCCATACTCCTAAACCCAAGAACTAGGGTTTAGGTAAAAAGAATTTCATCCCCTGAACCCAACACATAAAGGGCTCAGGAAAGGAAAAAGGAACCCCAACCCAACTGACAATGAATAAGCTGCCAAGACGAAAAAAAATGTTGTGCGCCGCGAATGTCGGCATCACCTCCCTTCCACCATGTTCGCGGCAACAAATAATAGAGTATCGTTGTTTCTCCTTCGATTCGCCGAAAAGAAAAAGAAGGCGAATCTACGGAGCCGGTGAGAGCCGCATTGGGCATAATAGAGAAATAGCGTAAAATGGAGGAATAGTTCATGGCGAAAATACTGGCGGATAGAGATATTAAGCGGATAATTGGGTCTGTTTTAGCAGATGCAGATACTGAGTTGATCAATCCAAATGGAATAGAACTTCGTATTGGGAAAGACGTTCACTTCCATTCTACGGGAGAAGAAATGCAACTTGAGCCCGGTCATTTTCTTAAGGTAAATACTGGAGAGACGGTTTCGATTTCAAGCATTGAAACAATAGACTTTACCGCAAAAACCGTCCAAACTTTTTTCCCCAACCAGATGTTGATGGGATTCATAACCCCAACCACGACCATGATGCGTGAGGGCATCTCGCAAGTTGCAACTAAAATTGACGCCGGATTTAGGGGAAACCTTAATTGGGGACTACGAAATGGTTCAATAAAAGAATTGATCTTGAAATACGGGGAACCTATTTTCAAACTCACTATCTTCTTATTGGATAAAGACGAATCGCCAGATCTTGCATACGGTGAACGCCCAAAAGATAGCTATCAAGATACGAAAGGGATCATACGATCTAATAGGAGTATCCCTGCCGATATTCCGAAGTCCAAGATAGTATCTTCCAGCTTTGGACGGATTGATCCAAAAAAACAGTTGCAAGAAGCAGGATACCCATTTGACCATATTGGAACGGAATTGACAACACTCCATGGCAAATTCGAAGTTGTATCGGCAGACGTAAGAATGATGAAAGAAGAGTTTAGCCGTCGCACTGCAGAACTCTCAGACAAGATTGCGTCGGAAACGACAACACTCTCTACAAAAATCCAAGAAACCCGCGAGAGTTTGATAGAAAAAGTCGAAGCATTGTTTGACCGTAAATTTCTAATTATTGTTGGGATTATTATTGGAGCAATCCCCCTTGTCTACGGAGGTGTAAACTTCCTTCAAGGAACTGGTCTCGGTGGTAACGCTGTTGCGTTCATTGCAATAATTTTAGGCTTTCTCATCATACTAGGAACATACTTGCTTGCTCGAAGGACGAGATAGATTTATACTTGATAAATTATCTGGTTAACATTAAATACACTGGATGTGTCGGGTGTCCAGGATGAGTGTGACGTTAATCATCTCGTGTGGCACGACTCCCCAATCAAGTTGGGGACAAGCTCTTAGGTCGTGAAAAAAATCATGATCACACTCGTTTCATTGACTGCTGAAAAGTGCCGAGCCGCTGGAATCATTTTCAACGCGGCATTTGGACGGTAACGGTTGGGCGCGCCGCGCATACACAGCATTAAGTAAGCACTATACTCCCCACCACCAAAAAAAGGCAGTGGGATTAATCCCCTAAACCCATTCCCCGACACTCGAGGGAAATGGATCGGGATAAAGGAC
>CAZPNF010000387.1:0-2729 GCA_964587715.1 uncultured bacterium
GCAATCCCTGAGGTTTCAGGAGAAATCGCATTCCCCTCCAGCAGAGAAATGGGATTTCTTTTTTATCAGAACATACGGATTCGGCTGTTTCGCCATCTCACTTTCTCTGCACGCTGGATTAAATTCAACACAAATTCTTACAGCAGCCGAATCTACGAATTTGAAGATGACCTTCCAGGTGTCTTAACCATACGGCCTTTATACAAAAAAGGTACACGCTGGTATATTATTGCAAAATGGAAAACCTTTAGAACGTTTCAATTATCAGCCAAATTCAGTATTACTTATCACAGCAGCGTTTCAGAATGGGGATCAGGATCAGAAAAAATTCATGGAAACATTGAAAAACGTTTTGGAGTGGAGGCTGAGTTGGAGTTGTAAAAATTGGACAAACCTACGAATGATTTTTCCTCAATTTGCGCATACGATTGCGCTAAAGAAGACAGAAAAACTTAAAGCCCCCAAAAGAAATGTAATATTAATAATAATAGCCCTTTAAACCTTTCCTTAATTTGTAGGAAATATATTTACATAGAAATTTGTGCAAGAAAAAAATGTTAAGAATATAAAAAAATCACTTGACAAACTAGATTCCTTTTGATATATTGGAACAAACGATTGCGCAACACCCAGAAAATAATTTTTCACAAGACTTTCTTTCTAAACTTCTTATACTATGGATAAAAGTAAACGTACTACATTAAAAAGTATTGCGGACCGTGTTGGTGTATCAATTGCAACAGTTTCCAGAGTACTAAATAACCAGTCTACTCGTTACCGCATAAGTAAAGAAACTGAAGAAACCATCCGCCAGGTTGCAAAAGAACTCCATTACATACCTAACCAGTTGGCTCGAGGACTCAGATTAAAGCGGACAAACACAATTGGCCTGGTCATCCCCGATGTTTCAAATCCATTTTTTGCTTCTATTGCTCATTGCGTAGAAATAGAGGCTCGCAAGGCTGGTTACTCCATTATGTTCTGTGACAGCCAGGAAGACACACAAGTAGAAATCGATTCCCTTCGACTTCTTCAGAATAGAAAAGTAGACGGAATGATTATTTGCCCTGTAGGTAAAGATGTAAAGTATTTAGAACGTATATACAATAACGGTATGCCGTTAGTTGTTGTGGATCGATACTTTCCTGAATTAAAGTGTCCTTATGTAGTTTCAGATAATTATAACGGAGCAGTGGAGGCAGTAAATTACTTAATTGAAAACGGTCATCAAATTATAGCCTGTATTCAAGGAATTCCTCATACTTCTGTCAATAACGACCGTATACGGGGTTACAAACATGCCCATGAAATACACAATATACCCTTAGACGACTCTTTAATTGTCGGAGATGATTTCGGTGAAACAAGTGGGTATATCGCCGCAAAACTTTTACTCCACAGAATATTACGGCCAACTGCCATTTTTGCTGCAAGTAACCTGATTTCTCTCGGTGCATTACGTGCTATTGCAGAAGAAGGATTAAAAATCCCGGATGATATTTCTATAGTCTCGTTTGATGATCAACCTTACTCCAACTATCTGTCTACTCCTATGACTATCGTTACCCAGCAGAAAACAGAAATGGGACATATTGCTTTCAAATTATTGTTAGAACAAATTGAATCAAATACTCACTTTAATACTAAGGGTGTTATACTACCAACTAAATTAATCATGCGTAACTCAGTAAAAAAGTTAGCTCAAGTATCAATTGAGGAAGAAGAATAGAAGGTATATTCTGCAAAAGCGGCTACTAATTGGACCGCCAAAATCCTTGTAACTAGTAGCCGCTTCAAACACATGGAGTTATATCCCATAAAGAGATATGTGACACTCCATGGCTTTTTGAATTTACAAAATAACACAGCAAGTGTCAACTCAAAAGTTAGAAATTAACTTGAGGAAGGAGGTGATAACGGAAATATTTAGTAACGTGTTTGTTTGGTAAGAACTGACAACATGTATCAATCAGAAAGGAGGGCAGCAAATGAACAAGAAACATTTTGAAAAACGGATATCTTCTCTGCTCACCAAAATCAAACACCTAAGGAGGGTTAAAAATGAATGAGAAAGTCAGGATTATCTTAAGAACAGTTCTTGTACCAATGCTCGTATTGATCTTTATGTTTACGAGCAATCTCTGGTCTGGAACAAAGGGTAAAATTGGAGGGAAAGTAGTAGATCAATCAACTGGTAAACCCTTGTTCGGTGCCAATGTTGTTATTGTCGGCACTTCAATGGGGGCAAGCACAGGTCAGGATGGTTCCTATTTTATCATCAATGTCCCACCGGGGAGCTATTCAGTTACTGTCTCCTACGTCGGGTATACTAAAGTGACCAAGTCTCAGGTAATGGTCAGTGTTGATAGAACTACACCCCTTGATTTTGCTCTGAAATCCACTGTCATTACAGGAGAGGCGGTCACAATTGTGGCCGAAAGGCCGATAGTGGAAAAGGATTTAACTGCAAGTGAACAAATTATAGGAGGTAATGAGATCAGCAGAACATGGGCAAGGTCGATCTCTGAAGTTATGGAAACACAAACAGGAGTATTTAATGGATTATTCCGTGGAGGTTCTCAAGTAGAGGCTACATATCTTCTAGACGACGTGAGCCTGAATAGCGGACTCGTTTCTGATAATTATACTGGCGTAAATACATCCGCAATACAAGAGATTGCAGTACTTACGGGGGGCTATAATGCTGAATATGGAAATGCCCGTTCAGC
>CAZPNF010000388.1:0-2727 GCA_964587715.1 uncultured bacterium
ATTGCAGAAAAGAGAAGCTGCATGATAAATCGGAGTAAATGACTGATGAGAGTTAGGATTAAAATGGGGGAGGAAGAGAAGAAGTTCATCGAGCGAGTCAATGAACTCTCGGGACAGAATGTCTATAGTTGTTATCAGTGTGGACGTTGTTCTGCTGGTTGCCCATTTGCTTTTGAGATGGATATTCTACCAAATCAGATTATCAGGCTGGTGCAGATGGGACTGGAAAATGAAGTGGTGGGTTCAAAGACGCTCTATCTCTGTGCTTCCTGTTTTACCTGCCAATCCCGTTGTCCCAAGGGAATCGATCTGGCCAGACTCATGGAGGCAATACGGCTTCTAGCAGAGCCAAAGGGCAAGGATGTATTTGGTCCGAATGAGATTCCCACTGAACTGGCAAATGAACTGCCACAACAGGTTTTGGTTGCGGTTTACAGAAAATTTGCAAAATAGGAATTATAAAGGAGACGGGAGAATGGAGACAGGAGAACGGAGACGGGAGACAGGAAAAACAACGATATTAACTACTAGATTATTTCCGGTTTCCAGTCTTCTGTTTCCGGTTTTCAATTTTTAATAGGTAGGGAAATAAATATGAAGCTTCATTATTATCTTGGTTGTACGTTAAAGGAGAAGACAACCAATCTTGATGATTCGACGCGAGCAGCCATGGAGATTCTGGGTTATGAGCTGGTCGAACCTGCAAATTGGACGTGCTGCGGTGCAGAGTTTCCACTGACTGAAGAAAAGATAGTTGGTTTGGCAGCACCGGCACGGATTCTCAGGCAGGTTCAGCTTGAAGGTGGTGATAAAGTTGTGGCTGTTTGTGCCTTTTGTTTCAATGTACTGAAACGGACAAATGAGGCGCTTCTGGCGGATCCTTTAAAATACAGGCGTATTAATGCCTATCTCCACGATGATATAAAGATCGATCCTTTGACTAATAAGAAGACGACCGGTTTTCCCGAGTATGATGGTACTGTCTGGGTACTTCATCTCCTGGAATTCATCCGGAATGAGGTGGGTTATGATAAGGTTCGATCTCTTTTGAAAAGGGATCTATCTGGATTAAAAGTGGCTCCATATTATGGGTGTCGTCTTCTCAGACCAAAAGGGAATGTAAGTATGGATGAGCCAGATGATCCTCACATTTTTGAAGAATTCCTGGAGACTCTTGGCTGTGAAGTTGTAGATTTTCCGTTTAAACAGGAATGCTGCGGTTCATATCTTTCGGTCTCTTTACCTGATGCGGCTTCCGAGGCCTCTTACCAGATTCTACGGTCGGCAAAGTTAAATGGGGCTAATGCCCTGGCTCTGAGTTGTCCTCTATGCTACTATAATTTGGATCGAAGACAAGATAGAATAAAAGAAAAGTTTCTCGATTTCAATGGATTGCCTATATTATTTTTTACCCAATTGCTGGCATGGGCATTGGGTGTTGAAGAAGAAGTATTAGGCCTAGATCAGCACTACTTTGATCCTCGTCCTGTGTTAGGAATTGAGCGAAAAACTGAGGTTGCAGGATGAATGGGAATGGAAAGAAAAAGAAAATAGGTCTTTTTGTCTGTCACTGTGGTGTCAATATAGCCAGTGTTGTTGATGTAGAACGGGTGGCAGAAGAACTTAAATCTTATCCGGGAGTGTCGTTTTCCACTAATTATGTTTATATGTGTTCAGACCCGGGACAGAATTTAATTCTGGAAACTATTAAGGAGCAAAATCTCGATGGCATCATCGTGGCTGCTTGTTCGCCTACCCTGCACGAAAAGACGTTCCAGAATGTGGCCAAGTTAGCCGGACTGAATCCCTACCAGATTGAGATAGCCAATATTCGGGAACAGGATAGCTGGGTCCACTCAGACAAGGAGAGAGCCACAGAAAAAGCAATTAGAATTGTCAAATCGATGGTGGAAAAGGTTCAGCAAAATGAGAGTCTGGAACCTATCAAAGCTGGTGTCACTCGAAGGGCGATGGTGATTGGTGCTGGTATCAGTGGACTTCAAGCAGCTCTGGACATTGCGGATCATGGATATGAGGTACTTCTGGTAGAAAAAAATCCGTCCATAGGCGGTCACATGATTCAGCTCTCCGAGACTTTTCCAACCCTGGACTGTTCACAGTGTATCATGACGCCCAAGATGGTAGAAGTCTCCCGTCATCCCAACATCAGAGTCATGACATACCATGAAGTGGAGTCTATCTCAGGTTTTCTTGGTAATTTTAAAGTGAAGATAAAGAAAAAACCCCGCTATGTGGATGAAAATCTCTGCAATCTATGCGGAGAGTGTGAAAAAGTCTGTCCGCAGGTTATCCCTGATGAATTTAATGTGGGACTTTCTTTTCACAAAGCGGTATATATGCCTTTTCCTCAGGCTGTCCCTGCAACTTATACCCTGGATATTGACAGTTGTCTTGGTCTTTTGCCGATACGCTGTGGAAAATGCAGAGGCAATCAATTACGATGATAAAGAAGAAATCATTGAAGAAGATGTTGGTGCTGTCGTTGTTGCAACTGGGTACGATCTTTACACCATGGATCATTTGGGAGAGTATGGGGGTGAAAAATACGAAGACGTTGTTAATGGTTTAGAGTTCGAACGAATTCTTTCTGCTTCAGGACCAACAGGGGGTGAGGTTAGAAGGCCATCCGATGGGAAAGTTGTAAAAAATATAATCTTTATTCAGTGTTGCGGTTCCAGGGATCCGGAGAATCACAATCCATACTGT
>CAZPNF010000389.1:0-2722 GCA_964587715.1 uncultured bacterium
CGAAATTTACCGATCTTATGTGCAAAAAGACATCAGTGACTTCTTAAAGGTGCACGACGTCGTCGGGTTCAACCGACTGGTCCAGATGCTGGCCGCACAGAATGGTGGCTTGCTCAAGACGAATGAAATATCAAAACTAACAGGGATTTCACGTTATTACATCGAACAGTATCTCAATTTTTTGGAAGAAACATACATTACTGGCAGACTGAGACCCTATTTTAAAAATCTCGGTAAGACCATTATAAAAATGCCAAAAGTATATTTCATGGACACTGGAATTTATAACACCGTGTTTAAACAATTCCAAAATATCGACAATCGGATGGATCAGGGCAAGATCATCGAGAATTTTGTCTTTTCAGAACTCGTGAAATTAATCACTTTGAATAACGTCTGGTTTTACCGTACAAATACCGGCTCAGAAGTCGATTTTATTTTGAATCGCAACGGCAGGTTGGAATTAATGGAGGTCAAGTACAACAAAACCCGCCAACAAGTTATTCCCAAAATCTTCACATCTCTTATCGACAAACTGGATTTTGAAAGCGGGTACATCCTTACCAGAAATTACATGGATGTCAAAGACCTTCATGGGATCCCCATTTATTTCAGACCCGTTTGGGGTATTTTTGAATTTGCCTGATTTAACTGAAACTTTTAGTCCTCTGTCACAACTTACCAGATTCCATCAATCTTTGCACCACACTCGGGACACTTTCCATCCACAATTCGATTACTCATCACACTGAATCCCCACCTGTGTATGAGACGAGCACCACAGTTATAGCAAAATGTGCTCTCTCCTTCTTCACCTGGTACATTTCCAGTATAGACGTATCTCAACCCTGTTTCCAACCCTATTTTTCGGGCCTTCTGAATCGCTTCCAGGGGAGTAGCCGGACGATCAAGCATCCTGTACGTTGGATAAAATCGGCTTATGTGCCACGGAATTCCTGGATCGCATCCATGGATAAAATTGGCAATTTCTCTTAGCTCTTCTTCAGAATCATTAATGCCCGGAATCAAAAGCGTGGTTACCTCTACCCAGATGCCCAGTTTTTTCATCAGGCAAATTGAGTCAAGAACAGGCTGAAGATGAACTCCGCAGACAGTTCGATACGTTTTATCATTGAAAGATTTTAAATCCACATTGGCTCCATCAAGATAAGGAGCCATCTCTCTGACTGCCTCTTCTGATAAATATCCATTGGTCACAAAAGTATTTTTGATACCTTTTTTGTGAGCCAATTGAGCAGTATCGTAGGCATAATCCCAGAAAATTGTAGGTTCTGTATAAGTGTAAGAAATTATTCTGCATTGGTGATCTATCGCCAATTGAACTAACTTTTCAGGAGGTACATCCTGTCCTGCAATTTTACCCTGCTCTCGTGGCATTTGAGAAATATCAGAGTTCTGGCAGTTAAGACACCGCATGTTGCATCCAACTGTAGCCACAGAAAATGCCTTTGTCCCGGGGTAGAAGTGAAAAAGAGGCTTTTTCTCAATCGGGTCAACGTGAAGTGCAATAGCCTTTCCATATACAAGGCTGTAGAGAATTCCATTCCGGTTCTCCCGTACGCCGCAAATTCCCCGTTTGCCTTCGGCAATAATACATTTGTGCGCACAGGTAAGACATTGAACTCTGGCATTCTCCAGTTTTTTGTAAAGTTTTACTTCTTTCATTATCTACCCCCCTGCTCCATAACCGAATAAGGGATCGATTTATAGCTATTCTCGGCCATCTAAGATAGAATGTAGTTTGCGTACGGAACGCTGCTTATCCGTTAATTTGGGGTTTACCTACCAGATCAAAGCAGCCACACCCCTTGTCAGAACTCCCATCAAAAGTGCAACAACAAATGTAAATCCTACAATGGCTAACGTTCCTTTTGCCCTGACCTGCTTGTAAAGTACACCAATAGTGGCTACGCATGGAATATAAAAAACCACAAAGATAGTAAAAACCAGAACCTGCCCCTGAGTCATTACTGTCAGTACATTTCTCGTACCCAATGCCTGGAAAAGCATAAGCATGGAAAGTTCTTTCCTGAGAACACCGAAGATCAAAGTCGTCCCCACTGAAATGGGAAGCCCCAACAACCATGTAATGGGAAAGAGAATCTCATTAATCACGTTAGTAAGTTTGTAGTATTCTGCAAGAGCAAGCACAGCACTGCCTACAATGAGAAGCGGCCATGCAATGATTATAAAATCCTTCAAACGAAGCCAGGTCTTCATAAGAGTGATTTTCAAACGAGGTATTTGATAGACAGGAATTTCCAGCACCATGCCAGGAGTAACTTCAGGGAGGAGACGGGAAACAAAAGCACCAGACAGAGCAATCACAACAAGGTTGACAAAATAAATGCTTAAGGCAGCAGTTCCTCCAATGTAATATCCCACGAGCCCAAAGATAATTGTCATCCTGGCAGCGCAGGGAACCAATGTAGCTATCAGAGAAGCAATAAATCTATCCCTTGGCGATTCTAATATCCGTGTAGCCATCACAGCAGGAACATTGCACCCGTATCCCAAAATAGCAGGGATCACCGCTTTACCGTGAAGACCAATCTTGTGCATGAATGCATCCATCAAAAAAGCTACCCTGGGAAGATAGCCGACATCTTCTAAAATAGCAAGCCCAAAAAGGAACGGAAAAAGATATGGTAGAACAATTGCAATTCCTCCTCCTATCCCCTGGAATATGCCAATAATTACA
>CAZPNF010000390.1:0-2717 GCA_964587715.1 uncultured bacterium
GACACTGATTCAGATATAAGATTTATTAGGAGGCTTAAGAGAGACATAAATGAGCGTGGCAGGACAATGGAGTCTGTAATAAGGCAGTATGAAGAGACAGTACGACCAATGCATGAGGAGTTTGTGGAGCCGACAAAGAGATTTGCTGATATAATAATTCCTGAAGGTGGATATAATTTAGTGGCTGAGGAGATGGTTACGATTAATCAGTTGGCCGAGATGATTATGGAGATTGCCGGGAAGAAGTTAACGATTAAGTATATTCCTGGGCCGTTGGGAGTGAGGGGAAGGAATTCGGATAATAAGCTGATTCAGGGGGTGGGATAATATAACTTGGGTATTTTAGATTTCAATCAATATTGAAAAATAGAGGTTTGTACGTTAATTTATTTAATCCCGCCCCCTAAATGAGAAATTGGACTGGGCGCCGGATTATCCGTTAAGGAAAGGGTTGGAGAGGACGTATCCGTGGATTGAGGAGCAGGTTGATGAATTCCACAAATATTGATTATTCAACAATTGAAAAGACTTTAATAGGTGAGACCATGAAAAGTAGAACCAAAACAAAAACTTCTGAAATCATCCTTCGGGATGGTAAGCCTGCGGCGGTTATCCTGGATATTGATGAATATCAGGAGATGTTAGAACGGCTAGAGGATTTAGACGATTTAAAAATGCTGGAGGAAATGAGGAGGAAACCCCTGAGGTTCAGGAAGCTGGAAGAGGTGCTCAAGGATTACAGTCCTGATGTATGAAGTTTATCTTGAGCGTAGGGCTGAGCGGGACCTTGAAAGAGTATCATCGGACGATTTTCATCGAATTGTTTCTCGTATCCAGGCTTTAGCCGGGGAGCCAAGACCGGATGGGTGTCGCAAGATCACGGGCTCAAGGGCTGATTGGAGAATTCGGATTGGTGATTATCGAGTCATTACGAAATTGATGATAAGGCGAGAGTTGTCAGAGTGATGCGGGTTCGGCACCGGAGGGAGGTTTACCGATAGACGGTAGCGCCTTGAATAAAACTGATTCAATATGCGCCATAGAATTATGGATAAGAGGAGGTGGCGACTAATGGAATTTAGAGCCGTGATTAAAAAAAGTGGAGATTGGTGGATTGGATGGCTCGTGGACTTACCAGGTGTGAATGCACAGGAAAAAACGAGAGAGAAATTGATAGAGTCATTAAGGATCGGGGCTGAGGATACGCTTGTTACTCCTTTTAAACCCGAGGAGAAAGAGGAATTGGTAAGTGTTAAGGTTAGAAAGATTAAAAAACGTATTCATGGATTGAGGAGCAGGCTGCTAATTTGGGTTGGGTGATAGCTATGAGGGGCAAAGCAAGCCGGAGACTTATGAATCGTCTTTTGGGATGGATGGTAGGCCACCGGTGGTTATTCTGGATATTGATGAATATCAAGAGATGTCAAAACGGAGAAAGGGTTTAGGCGATTTAAAAATGCGTGAGGAGATAAAAGAAAAAACTCATAAAGTTAAACCGAAGGAATTTCCAAGAGATATGAAATGAAAAAAGTTATATTTAGTGAGTATGCACTATTTAAGATTGAATTGCTAAAGCGACACAACTTTGCAGTTGATAAGCATTTTACCGAAGAGACCATGATATATCCAGATAAGATTGATCAGGGGTATAAAGGAAGATACATTGCTCAAAAATAATTTGATAACGATCATGTGTTGAGAGTCGTTTATGAAGAACATACCGATTATATGTTAGTGATTACATTGTATCATGGAAGGAGAAAAAGATATGAGAAAGATTAAATATAGTAAGGATGTCGATGCTTTTCTTATAGAGATATCAGATAAACCCATCGATTATGCCGAGGAAGAAGGACAAATAATTGTCCATTTCGCAGAAAGTGGTGAGCCTGTTCTTCTGGAGATTTTAAACGCAAAGGAATTTATGATAAGTTCTCTTTCGAGCCTACTTGAGGAAAGAGAAGTTGCCATTCCATAAAGAATACAATTGGGGGAATTGTTCAGTGAGTGTTTATATTTGACGTTGCATCGCAATTATGGAATGAATGTAAGGATTGCCCCTTTTTATAACATTTTTGGGTTATTGGGAGCATTGGATAAAGGGTATTGATTTTAAATAGTTCTCTGAGATACACGCTAATGACAAATAAAAGACACAAAAAAGTAATACTTGTCGCAGGTGCCAGGCCTAACTTCATGAAAGTTGCTCCTATTTATGAGGAGATGAAGAAATATCCTGACACGTTTCAGTCGGTTTTTGTTCATACAGGCCAGCATTTTATTTATCACATCTGAAGAAGCTGAAGGAAATTTACTGAAAGAAGAAATTCCCAAGGAGAAGATTCACTTTGTTGGTAATGTGATGGTTGAATCTCTTTTAAAGTATCGTTACAAAGCAGAACAGTCTCGCATTCTGGAGAAGTTGAACTTGAATGAGAAGGGATATGCACTGGTAACTCTCCATCGGCCTTCGAACGTAGACCAGAGGGAAACATTTAAAGAAATATTAGAAGCACTGTATCGGATTGGAAAGGAGATCGATGTAGTTTTTCCCGCTCATCCCAGAGCACAGAAACGGATGAAAGAGTTTGGTTTTCAGAATCTTGATGGCCGAATAATTATAACCAATCCTGTTGGATACCTTGATTTCCTTGCTCTTGAGATGAATGCCAGGTTTGTGCTGACAGATTCTGGTGGGGTTCAGGAAGAAACTACAT
>CAZPNF010000391.1:0-1673 GCA_964587715.1 uncultured bacterium
GCAGACCTTCTCTTTTTTATCGTAATATATTAGACTTTTGTTATAGAAACCAGAGCTGGTTCAAGTTTGTAACTTGAACCGTAATATTTTGGACAAAGGTAAATAAATGGTTCAGATTACAAATCTGAACCAGCAAAGTGGCTCATAAGGAGAGATTAAATCGAGAGCTCAGAAGAACTGCCAATAGAGTAATATATTTTGAGGATATTCGAATAGTTCTGGAGAAATAAAAAGGACTGCCGTAGCAGTCCTCATTCGCTCTCTATTGAGAGCTTTAGTCATTTACAGTAGAAATATAGACTACAGAAATAAAAAAGTCAAGTAAAAAAATAAAAAATATTTTTTAAGATCTCACAAAATGATATACCATAAAGTCGAATAGAATGTTTCAAAAAAATGTCGCTTTGTCAATGAGAAAGAGGGATAAAAAAACGAACTACATAGAAAAACTAAAAAAGGAAATAGTTGAAATAGGACGCCGTTTGTACGGTCGTGGATATGTGGTCTCAAACGATGGTAATGTGAGTGCCAGAGTAGATGATGAACGTATTCTTATTACTCCGACCGGTGTTAGCAAAGGGTTTATGAAGCCGGAAGATATAGTTTTGGTTGATATAAATGGAAACGTATTGAACGGTGATAAAAAACCTTCTTCAGAGTTGCTCATGCATCTTAAAGTATATCAGGAAAGAAAAGATGTAAATGGAGTATGCCATGCGCATCCTGTTTATGCAACAGGGTGTGCAGTTGCAGGTGTATCCTTAGATAAATTCGTCCTCCCGGAAGTTATTACGACAATGGGAAGCATCCCTCTTGTTGAATATGGTACACCCGGTACTGAAGAACTTTATAAACTACTTATTAAATATCTAAAAGACTCTAATGGATTTCTGCTGGCGAACCACGGGGCCCTGACTATTGGTAAGGACGTTTTTGAAGCCTACTATAAAATGGAGACTCTGGAACACTTTGCTCATATCTATTTTGTGGCCAAACAATTAGGCAGAGTTAATGAATTGAGTAAAGCAGATGTAAAAAAGCTTAAAACTTTGGCGAAAAAGATCGATTAAAAAATCTATTGAGCAGGGTTAATGCTAAAAATGTGTTGCATTTTTGGCGTAATATAATTATAATAGAATCTCTTTGCGGTGAATTTTCATAAATAATCTACGTAGAATAGGGGGGGAGGGAGAATGAATGTATGAAAATCGGAGTGGTGATACCTGCTTATAATGTAGGTAGACAGCTCGATTCTGTTCTTTTAACAACTCTTGATTATCTTCCTCCGAATTTTGTTTACGTAGTGGATGATGGTTCATTTGATTCAACAGCAGAGATAGCGGCTCGAAATGGAGTTGTTCTTCTTCTCCACAAAACAAACAGAGGAAAAGGAGAGGCTCTAAAAAGTGGTTTTAAAAGGGCAATGGCGGATAACCTTGATGGAGTTATTACCATGGATGGTGATGGTCAGCACGATCCTGCTTACATCCCCAAATTTATCTCTATTATGGAAACCACTGGAGCTGATATAGTACTTGGAAGACGGCAGATAAAAATTGGCGAGATGCCGCTGGATCGGGTCGTTTCAAATTTTTTGAGTTCTCTGATAATCTCAATTGTTGTTGGCAGATGGGTTGTTGACACACAGTGCGGTTTTCGGCTTATACGTATGG
>CAZPNF010000391.1:1683-2681 GCA_964587715.1 uncultured bacterium
AAGTCTATTTCTCTTTTTTCCAGTTATTATGAGATCGAAACGGAGCTGCTCATCAAGGCCATTAGAGCTGGCTGTAAAATTGCTTACTGTCCAATTTCTCTAAAGTATGGGGAGGAAGAAAGTCACATCCGTAGATTTGCTGATATAACGCGATTTTGTCAAACAGTGGTTCGTTTAATTATGAGACGGTAATTTGTAACTTTAGTTTAGAACTTGATATTTTTTACCAGTGGGTATATTTAGATATGGTTCAGTCTGTTATTCATTTTTTGAGGAGTATTCCTAAGGAAGCAATTACTTTTATTATTGCGACTTTACCGGTTTCAGAGTTGCGGGGGGCTATTCCCTGGGCACTTGCATCTCCTCCTTTAGGCGGAGGACTATCGTGGCAGTCTGCTTATTTCTTTGCTGTTCTGGGCAACTTTTTGCCTGTGATTCCGATTCTTCTTTTCCTGGAACCGCTTGCAACTTTTTCGCGGCGATACAGACTCTTCGATAGATTTTTTGCATGGCTTTTTGCCAGAACGAGAAAAAGGGGAGGATTGATTGAAAAATACGAAGCTCTGGGGCTTATCCTTTTTGTTGCTATCCCGCTTCCGGTTACAGGAGCGTGGACAGGTGCGGTGGCAGCATTTATCTTTGGTATAGAATTAAAATATGCTGTTCCCTGTATCTTTTTGGGGATATTACTCGCCGGAGTTATTGTTACATTAGCCTCTCTTGGCGTTATTAACTTTTTAGGAATTGTGAAAATCGGGGCGTAGCGCAGACCGGTTAGCGCGCATGCTTCGGGAGCATGAGGTCGTCGGTTCAAATCCGACCGCCCCGACTTATAGTCTGTAACCCTCCCGAAGGTTACAAACCTTCGGGAGGGTTTTTTGCTCCCTGTTTTGCGGAGTCTGAAACCGTTGATTTGGTGCGGTTTCAGTCTCCTCTTCCTGCCCATGAGCAGGAATTCCTTTCGAGCCCTTCATCGGACCCGTGAAATCTTCAGTGTC
>CAZPNF010000392.1:0-2672 GCA_964587715.1 uncultured bacterium
GCCATTGCCTTTTTCCTCTCCCCTCTTGCCTCTTATTTCAATATATCAAAACCATTTTTCTGCTCAAAATCCTATTCCCCACAGTTAATCTGTAGATGTAGATTCCTGAAGCAACGCGGTTTCCACTCTCATCTCTCCCATTCCAGCTCACTCTAAATTTACCGGGTTTCTGATTTTTTTGAATTAAGGAACAAACTTTCTGACCCTGCAAATTATAAATTACAAGCGAAACTCTTTTGTAGATTCCGCCGGGGACAGTATATTCAATAACAGTAGTTCCGTTAAAAGGATTGGGATAATTTTGAGAAAGAGAAAAAGTTGTCGGAGACCCGATTTTATCTTTTTCCACCGACGTAACCAGACGAACCGCCTCCAAACCATCGAGCTTTCCGTAGCCCCAATTCATGTTCCAACAGTTACCTGTATAGTTATCCTGACGAGCTGAACCAATGATTTCGTTTCTTATCTCAAAAATGTCTAATCCGGAATCTGCCTGAAACATAAGAGCAACCACACCTGTAACATGAGGTGCTGCCATACTTGTACCGCTCATGGCCCAATGCACACTGTCAGTAGCGACATAGTTCCGATGATTCTCAAAGTAGGTAGACTCAACATCACTGGAAAGAGAAGAAAGTATATACTCTCCCGGTGCAGTAATTTCAGGTTTCTGACGGGGGTTCTCATCAACAGAGTTGGGTCGTGTTGGTCCAGGACTGGAAGACTCAGAGAGCGATCCGACCACAAGTTGTTCGTCAGGGCAGTAGGGATCAGACCCCAGACTCGGCCATTCTTTGCGTGAAACGTAGGAACCCACTGTAATAGCAAGACGGGAGTTTCCTGGTTCTGCCAGCAGTGTGGATGTATCTACTTCACTTGTAATTTGAGCCCCCATTGAAGAATCATAAAGCCACCCATCGAACCGTCCTGAATGGTGGCTAGTGAAAAGAAGCTTCCACGGACCAACAGCTAAGTTAGTGATGAGAGTTCCATTTGGATAACTACCCGAAATGTTAATTGCCATTTCCATATCTCCGTTGGGACCATACAAACTAACGGCTACAGATATTATTCCCTCATCTGTTTCACTCGGCTTTTCCCAAACAGGACCGTACCGATTCCCCATCGGCGTAACCACAATAAGTGAGAGATCAGTGTACGGGTGATACCACACATCAAACCATACGTGATCTTCACCTGGATTATTAGCACCAACATAGAACTCAACAGTCATTGTATCAGAAGAAGCAGAGGAAAAATCTCCCCGAAAATGTATTTGACTGTGGCGGTCATTACCAGCAGCCACAACAACAGCTCTGCCGCTTTCTGAAAGAAGATTATCAATTCCCTGCTCAAAAAGGCTGGTTCCATCATGGGGACCTCTCTGTGTTCCAAGGCTGAGATTGACAACAGCAGGTTTTCCCAGCTCTTCTGCCTTCTGGAAAATGTACTTAATGCCGTCAAAAATTCTGGTATTGGGTATATTTCCACCGTCCCCACCTTTTACAACGATAAGATCGGCTTTCGGTGCTGCACCAATGTAGACACTGTCTGGTTTTCCATTACCGGTTGCCCGACCATTCCCCGCTGCAATTCCTGCAATGTGTGTCCCGTGACCATACGTATCCTTTTCACGGACATAACCTGCTGTAGAGCCGTGGATCTCATTGTTAATATCCTGCTGATTATATTCTGTACCGTAACCAAACTCTAACTCTTCTGGATGAGGTCCCAGAGTATCTGTTTGATCCCAGAGATAGAGAATTCTGGAAGTATCATTTGGCGCGATAAAATCAGGATTGGACCAATCGATACCGTAATCGTAAATGCCAATAATAACCCCCTCACCGTCGTACTTAGTGCCGAAAACTCTATTCCAGGAAGAATCCCGAACTCCAATCTCAGGGACACTCACGTCCAAAAAAGGCTTACAGGGAGACGCTGCTTCTATGTAGAGAACCGAAGGGAGTTTTGCAATAGATTCTACTATGGAAAGAGGAAGCGAAACAGTAACAATATCCCCAGCAATTGTTTTGACTCTAACTCCTTTTTCCCTCAGAGCCTCTGGATCAGTGGTTTTGATAAATACATCGACAATGATCTGATTACCTGCCTTTTTTAAAAGAGGGGAAGGTATACAAATTTTTCCACTGGAGGAAATAATATTTTTTAGCAAAGGATCAATCTTGGAAGCACTGGAATTTCCAGAACAAATCCCGCGCTCTGAAAAAAGAATAGAGACTATCGCTAAGATTATGATAATTTTAATCGCTGTTGATCTTTTCTTTTTCATTACTGCATCCGAATTATATTCCCCGGATCGTTCCAGAGATAAACGAAGTGGTCTCTGGAACGATCACTATCTCAGAGATACTACTATAGCATCCTACCTTAAAGACAAGGATTTAAGGCGTAAGCCTTTTATCCCTTTTGAGTCTCAACTTTTGCTCCTTTCACCCCATAAAATCCTTACGGATTAACTCCGCTAGATTTTCCCGGATTCGAGGCGTAAGCCTTTTATTCTTTCTTTGAGCTTTTCCCCTACCCCAGATTCTTCGTTCCGCTAAAGGGCGGGACTTGAGAAAGACAGAATTCCCGAAACTTCGGAAAACCAAATGATCTGGGATAGTATTAAAAAATCTCTCTCTGTTTGCCATCGGTAAAAAGACAAG
>CAZPNF010000393.1:0-2657 GCA_964587715.1 uncultured bacterium
AAATTGGAGCTGTTGGACTGACAGAGAAATTTATCCATCATGACCCTCCTACAGAGAAAGAATGTAGTTTTATAGAAAAAGTTGTTTCTCACCATTTGGAAAATTTTGCAGGATCACTCTTAGAGCAAGGAGAGCAACTTATTGGAGTCGGAGGCACAGCAACCACACTTGCTGTTATAGATCTACATCTGGGAAAATATCAACCAACTGCTGTAAATGGGCACACAATAACTCTTACAAGTATAAAAAAGATATTAGAAAAATTAAAACAACTCCCATTGCTGCAGAGAAAAGAACTTTTAAAACTCGACCCGAAGAGGGCAGATATTATAATAGCAGGAACAATAATTCTGGAAAGAATCATGACACTAAGTAGCTTTAAAAAGATTATCATCAGCGATCAAGGATTGCGATTTGGAATTGCTTTGAGAGAGTGGTTTTCCTGCTCAGAAAATTATCCTCACGCAAAGCCGCAAAGAACGCAAAGGAAAGATAGGAATAGGAAATAAATATAGGTTTTTGTAAATTTGTACGATAAAATAACAAATATCAAAATCCAAATGATAAATAAATGCCAAAATCCAAAGCCCAAATCAATACTGTTATAGAATGGTCTTTCTGTGAATCAAATTAAGTTCCATATTTGTTGTTGGTTAGTGAATATTTTTGATATTTGTGCTTTATTTGAATTTTGGACTTTGTCATTTGCTATTTTATAAAAACGTCAACCATTTCTGCCTTTACGAAAGTTCAGTAAAAATCTTGGCGAGCTTTGCGGCTTTGCGTGAAAACATAAGTCTCTGATGATCTAATTCAATATTCATCCAATTTGCTGAAATTCTCCCTTGCATATAAATTCTAATTTCGTATCTTTGACTTAGACAAATCCATTAATCACTACAGGAGAAAAACTATGAAACATATCCAAACAAAAGTTTTGTTCGGTTTCTTTTTGACATCTCTGTTTCTTTTTTGCTCTCTATTATTCTCTCAAGAAACAGGCAAAACAAATACAAAGATGAAAGACCTTCTTTATTTCGGAAAGCCATTTACTATTAAATACAAAGTCTCGCAATCAAAAATTACCAAGTTTCCCACAAATCCAATAGGTATACGCGCTCTCATCTATAAAAACTTTCTGGATACTCCTGAGACTTTAGAGATGGAGAAAAAAGACGGTATCTGGGAAACTGTTTTCACTCTGAAGGACACCAGCGTAAAGATGATCATGTTTGCTTTTCAGGCAGAAGATTCTCTTGGACTCAGGTCGGAAAATCTGATAGACAACAATGGAAATTTCTGGGATTTTCTGGTCTACGATAAATCTGGCAAACCTGTTCGAGGAGCCCACCAGGCCAGAGCATTGAGCTACACAGCATTTGGTGGAAAACGAAAAGAAAATCTCGATCTCGCCTTAGAAGAGATTAAAAAAGAACTTTCCCTTTACCCTGATAATTTCTCAGCAATGAGTCTTGCCTACACAATTCTTCTCAGAAAAAATGAGTTCTCTGAAGAGACACGGAAAGGCATAGAGAAAGAGGTAGATTCGATTCTCGAAAAATATCTACAAAATAAAACTATATTGAACTTTGCTGCAGAAAGTTACCGTATGATAGGCAAGATGGACAAGGCTCAGGAAATCGAAAATAAACTTATCCAATTAAACCCCAAAGGCAATCAGGCAGCAGTAAAAGCCCTTAACAAAATAATGAGACTGGAAAAACCAGAGGAACGAGCTGACCAGCTGGAAAAGTTTCTCGTAGAATACCCAGATTCACCTCTCGTAGAATTTGCTCTATCAAACTTAGCGTCTGCTGCCATTGAACTTGACGATTCTACAAAGATGATTGAGATAGGTGATAAACTTCTAAAAATGGCTGCCACACCTGCCGGTGCCAGCGGATTGGCCGGAATCGCCGGAGTCCTTTCAGAAAAGAAAATAGAACTCGACAGAGCAGTAGCCTATGCCCAGAAAGCTCTCGACTTGATCCGCTCTG
Source organism: uncultured bacterium (assembly GCA_964587715.1). Lineage (GTDB taxonomy): Bacteria > Zhuqueibacterota > QNDG01 > QNDG01 > DSAB01 > CAYYPT01. The sequence goes on from CAZPNF010000393.1 coordinate 1,998, forward strand.
CCAGTCTTTCTTCCAGGCCTCCTGAAATTTCTCTGGATGAGTGGAAGGAACGACTTCGTACAACAAAAGCCCGCTATAAGGACATTATAGGCTGGGCCTATTTTCAGAAAGGAGAGTTCCAGAAATCTCTAACAGAGCTAAAAAGTGCAGCCGAAGTAATTTCTCAAGGTGGAATCTATTATCACCTTGCCAGAGCACTTCAGCAAACAGGCAATATAGACGGGGCTCTCATCAACTATGCCAGAGCAGCAGCTTTTGGAGAAGAAATCGGGGATAAAGCCTACAAGGACTTTCAGGCTCTGTGGTCTCAAACAAACAAAAATGCAGATGAGATGGAGCAGTTTCTGGATAAACAAGCAAGATGGGTCGAAGAAAATTATAAGGAGAAAGTTCTCTCTTACCGTTCAGTCAGACCAGCACCTGAGTTTGAACTTGAAGACCTATCGGGCGGCTGGGTACGCCTGTCTGATCAGAAAGGGAATGTAGTACTCCTCTGCTTCTGGGCATCCTGGAGTAAATCCTCTCAATTGCTTCTTAAGGAACTGAAAAACTTAGCTGACACCTACGATCAGAAAGTTCTCTTTCTCACCATTACCACAGATGTAAACATCTCTTCTGCCAGACGTTTTGTCAGGAAGGAAGATATTTCTTTCTCGGTTC
>CAZPNF010000394.1:0-2651 GCA_964587715.1 uncultured bacterium
TCCGCGTTAAGTACCATTGTTATGTTATTGGTAATATCAAAATAGGGAGGAGCAACCACAGGAATATCCATCCATTTGCGCCGGGCTTTCAGCCAGCTGTAAGCAATCCATCCCGAAAAACGACCTAACGAGTCTTTAACAAAAATATCAACACCCTTTGCATATCCATGCCCGCTGTTTGCATAATTTCTCTCCTCATCTTTTAAGAGAAGATTTTTGTACTTTTTATAGTAACCTTCCACCCGAAAAATTTTATTTTCGCGTTGATACGCATAACCTAAAATATAGTGCATTGCCCTCATGGCTGACAGATCTGGATTGCCCACATAGGAATCGTAGTATCGCGCTTCCGGAAATTGACAGTAATGGCCCCAGGCAGCAGTAATATAGGAAAAAGAGGTTACAGGAATACTCAATGACAATCTGGGGTCAAGACTGTACTTTCTCGAAATTGATTCGTACTCGCCCCTTAATCCCGGTGTGATTTTCAGTCCAAAGGGGCCGAACATGTCGCACTCAAAAAAATGGGCAGCTCGATTTGAGATATAGTCTGTATCCACACGCTTTACCTCTGCGTATGGATTCAAGTCCAATTCTTCCTGTGGGACAGTTCCTGTAATCAAACTTTGATCTCTGAAAAAAACAGCTCCGGTTCTAAATTTCAACCCACTCGATACTTCTTTCTCACATACAATACGGCCCTGGTACAGACGATTTTCGATTTTCAAATCCATCACACTGAGATGCATGCTCCGTCTGAAATTTGTGAAAGCTAAATTTGCCTGCAGCAAAAACTTTTTGGCGATAAGACTCTTGAATCTTAAATTGTAGAGCTGGTTGGAAGAATTGCCGTTAAAATAGGCACAATAATCCGGATCGTCAACTTGTATACCCACTTTATCATCCTCACGAAAAATAAAAAACTTAAGGGAACTCTGGCTGCTGAGTTTGTAAACTGTATTTAAATTGAAATCGTAAGAAAAAGGATAATGTGAGAAATCTTTTCTGGTATTGTTTAGTTCAAACATCATCTTAGCATTACTCAGGTTACCGGAAAGAGACAAACCGAACTTATTGTTGATGAAAGGAAGAGTAAGATAGATAGACTCGGCAGCCAATCCCACACCAAGCCCAATCCGTTTTCTATCAGGCAAATCCTGACTCTCCATGGAGAGCACACCTGAAAGGGCGTTTCCGTATTGGGGTGAAAAACCGCCGCTGGAAAAGAACGTACCTTTCAACAAAAAAGGACTAAATGTACCGAAAAAACCTCCGGTAGGTGATTCATATTTATAGGGATGATTGATAAGAGCTCCGTCTAAGTAAACAGCAGTTTCGGACACATCCCCTCCCCGGACAAAGAGTCCTGCCCCTTCTTCCACCTGCTCTAAACCGGGAAACGTCTTTATTGCCCAGAAAAGATCAGCCGCAGCGCCTGGGGTCCTGACAACATCCATTGCAGTCAGCGTGACACCTTCTTTATCGGCAGCGGTGAAAGAACTGGCTGTTACAGAAACAGGCCGGGTCTTTATCTCTTTCTGTTTCAATTTTATGCTTAGAGAAATTACCTTGCCGGGTTTTACGGAGAGATTTTTTGTAAATTTTTCATACCCGATATAGGAACAGATAAGTGTCAATTCCCCTGCTGCACGACTGGTAAAATTAAACCTTCCACCCTCATTGCTAATTGTTCCTTCCATCGATTCTTTGAGATAGACATTGGCGTATGCTAAGGGAACACCTTTAGTGTCAGTTACAACACCTTTTATCGTGCAGAAAGGATTGTTTCTCTCCTGCTGTGCATAGATGAACCTGACCGATAGTATAAACAACAACGTAACTGCTGTTCGAGCAAAAATCTTCACCTTTTTACAACTCCATCAAACCAAATGGATTTCTCTCTCAAAATATATAACTATCAACCAAGAGAAACAATTACTATTCTACGAACAGCAGTATGATTCGATAAACGAACAAAAAAGGGGCTAATGTAGAAAGGTGGTCAATTTCGTAGGGACAGAACAGTGTTCTGTCCCTACATTTACAAAAACACCCCCTTACCATCCCCCTCAAGGCGGAAGAAATGCTTACGAATTGAATAAAGGTTTATCCATCCTTTCTCTAAAGCAGCTCTCATGCCGTTAATGTAAAAAACCTTTTTATACTGCAAATAAATTGAAACCAAATTTCACCTTTACCCGTAGAATAATTGAGAACAAAATGGAGGCACAAGAAAAATGGAGTTCATTAGTTTTTTGCTAATTTTTGGAGTGGTTCTCATAGCTTTAAAACTATTCGGCTTAGTTTTTAGAACATCTATATTTCTGATCGCTCTTCCATTACAAATTTTAGGTGGGCTGATTATTACAATTTTTTTCTTTGCTGTTCTTCCTGTAGTATTGATTACAGGAGCATTAGCAATAATTTTAGCTCCGTTAGGAATACTGGCTCCATTTTTCCCTTTTTTTCTGATTGGTTTAGGAATTTACCTCTTAACCCGCAATAGATAAAATTTCTCTCCCTCCCAAAGCAGGCCTGAAATTTCTGGAATCTATTTTTCATTTTCTAAAAATTCAATAAAAATAGTGGCAACAGATAGTTTTAGGTTGGCAGAAAAAAATATATCTTTAGAAAAACCCGTAAAAAAAGAT
>CAZPNF010000395.1:0-2647 GCA_964587715.1 uncultured bacterium
TGTCAGTAACTCTGGATAGATTATCCACGACTTTCATTGTGTGCTCAAAAACATCTTTGTGATGATATCTATCTCTCTGTTCGACACCTGATAGAGCCGCCAGCTCTGGGAAGATAATATCGAAAACTTGCGCTTGCTGGAGAATGACCAGACCTATCGACGGTCGCGGATGAGAAAGTATCTTTAAAAATTCATCAGTGATTCGCTCCTGAGAAACAATGGTAAGCCTTTCTCTTTCTTCCTCCATGGCTTTGAGAGTTTCAGGCTCGATTTTGAACTCGAGCTGGCTTGCAAAACGGGCAGCTCTCATGATGCGGAGTGGGTCATCAGAAAAAGTTTGCACGGGATCGAGAGGCGTGCGGATGAGTTTTTTCTTTATATCATCCTGTCCGCCAAAGGGATCGATAAGTTCACCGAAATTATCTTTGTTGATTCCCAGCGCCAGAGCGTTAATGGTGAAATCCCGTCTCGTAAGATCTGTAGCCAGATTACTTTTTTCTACTGTTGGCTTTCTGGAATCTTTTGAATAGCTTTCTTTACGAGCTGTAACGAATTCGAGTTTGAGATCTTTCCAGAAAAAAGATGCTGTTCCAAATCTTTTAAAAACGACCAATCCCCTTCCTTTGAGCAATTGGTTTGCTTTCGCGGCAAAATATGGCCCATTGCCAAGGACTGCGAAATCAATTTCCCGGGTTTCCTTCCCAAGGATTTGATCCCGGACATAGCCGCCTACGGCATAAACAATAATTCCTTCTTCCTCAGCGATTTTGCCGATTTTTTTGAGAAGTTCTTTCTGTAAATGATTTACAATCTGGTTCACGACGTCCTTCTATTTAACACTGTTTAAACACAGAAACTTTTGGTCAAGATAGTATTTATTTTGGTCCTATGTTGAGTTGAGTGGGTAAATAAAAATCAAAGATCAAAAATTAAACATGAAAACGACAGATAAAAAATCAAAAAGGGACGATTATTATCCAGAATTAGCATGAATTGGTTTAAAATGTGGGCGTGAGAACTCAACCCACTCGATTTAACATAGAGCCTTTATTTTGCTTTTATTTTCTTATACCAGTCAGCAGTTTTTTGAATTGCCTCATCTATGCCCACTCTGGGCTCGTATCCAAGTTCGCGGCGAACTTTGTCAATGGTAAAGTGGAAGTCTTTCCGCAGGTGGTCGATAAGATACCTTGTAATAGGCGGTCTTGATTTGATATTAAACAGCCCGTAAAAGAATTCTAACAAAGAGGCAGCTCTGTAAGCAAGGGTTGAATTTACAGAGATTCTGGGCTTAGGAAGATCAAGCGCTTCTGTAAGTTTTTCGAAATACTCCCGCCATGTAAGTTTGATCCCATCAGTGATTACGTAGACTTCACCATCAGCTCCCTTTTTTATCCCTGCAAGGATTAATCCGTCAGCCAGATTTTCCACGTAGGTAAACGCACCAAGAGTTTTCCCACCATCAATATAGGCCATGGTTCCTGATTCCAGCATCTTTTTCATTTTTAGAAGACTGGTTCGGTCGCCAGGACCGAACACATCCCCCGGGCGGACAATTGTAGTTATTATTTTTCCCCGGTGATGATAGTCCATGACCAATTTTTCGGTTTCCCTTTTTGTCTGGCAATATGGGAATGGGGTAGGCAGCTGCGGTGAATTTTCGTTCATATTTTCTGCTCCGATGAAGCTGTGGACAGCTACTGAACTTACGTAGACAAATTTTTTCACACCAGCTCGTACGGAAGCTTCCAGCAGGTTTTTTGTCCCTTCAACATTTACCTGCCAGAAGTAGTTGAATGTTCCCCAATCTGTTACTGCTGCTGCCACGTGATAGACAAGAGAAACGTTTTCCACTACCTTTTCAAGTGAGGCAGTATCTTCCAGTGAACCAATAACTTTCTGGATTGGAACTCCTTCCAAAAGAGAAAGGTCACTTGTTTTTCTCACCAATCCCTTAACTTTGTAATCTCTTTCTAACAGCTTTCTGCATAGAACCGAGCCTACAAAGCCGTTTGCTCCTGTGACGAGAATTTGCATAGATCTATCAGCATTGTTTACTGTGTAGAAGAAGTTTTCTTCATTCTTATACCTCAAAGACATTTATAACCTCTTCCCCAAGCATATCAATGATTTTTATTGCAACTTTTGTCTTAGATTCTGTAATCCCAATTTCATATTTCCCTTTTACTAAGTCGGTTTTCCTTTCTGGAACATCGGAGAAAACAATATGGAACGTTTTACCATCGTAATCATTGTCAATTAAAACCGTATCAATCATACATCTAAAATCGGGGATTTTTACCTTGAAGAGTTTGTTGTCGATGTTAAGACGCTCAATTATCGTAGGAGAGATAAAGTTCTGAATATCCACTAATGCTTTTTTCTTATCAGTCCTCTCAACCTTTATTTTTGCTTCTGCTGGTTTATGGATTAAAAAATTGCCATACTTTTTATCTGTCTTTAATTCAATTGCTTTAATCTTATTTACAGGATGCTTCTTGTTCCATTCTCCAATCCAGGGATCAACCACTAATTCTTTACCGAGACAGACAATAGTTATATCTCTGTCTTCATTGGGTCTTTTCTTTAATTCGTCTTTAATTAGCTGTAAATCTAAAGGTGTTAAGGGATGATTAAAGTCAATGAT
>CAZPNF010000396.1:0-2037 GCA_964587715.1 uncultured bacterium
AAGTAGCAACAAAAATACAGACAATAGAAACTATTTTAAGAAATCTTTTCATCTAATTTTTTATTACTATTTTATTATTTTAGGCCGCGTTATTCGGACATACTTAACAATCCATATACTTACAAATGACATGCCAAACAATCATAACATAATGAAAATTTTAGTAATTATTGGCAGCAGTCTTTTAAAATACAGTAATAGTTTCTTAGAGAGAAAAATGAGATTGTAATTATTAGACTTAAGGCCTATAGATTGTGTTTTGTCGTATAATTTTTAAGATTTTTTAACAATCCAGGAAAAAGAGAGCTTACAACCAAAAACATAGCTTATAAACTATATTTCAAAATGAAGGTTAGTTTCATTTTGAAAAAAACTAATCTGAATAATTCACCGCAGAGGCCGCTGAGATAATCTTCCTGCGAGGCATTGACTCAAAAATTAAAGTAACTTTAGAGAACTTAAATTAGTCATCGCCTCATAACGATAAATCCGAAACTCAAATATCGAGACACAAAACAAATCCAAAATCCTAATGCTCAAAATAACAAAAGTGTAATATAAAACATCGACTATTTTTGTGCTGCTCCACTCCCCAGATTCTTCACTCACCCCGATTTTCATCGGGGTTCGTTCAGAACGACAGTTTTTAAGGACTGACTAGTCTATACGTCTACTCTGTGCCGTCCTGAGTCCGCCGCAGGTGGACAAAGGATCTGGGATGGGAAAGAAATACACATTCCCTGGCCTGCAGAGGCTCCGTTTCTGCAAAACACCTCCACCTCATGCTGAGTCCTTCGCTTCGCTCAGGATAAACTTTAGTCGAACCATAAAGGGAAAAGAAGAACGTCCCTCGACTACGTTCGGGATAAAGTAAACAGTTTTAGATAAATCGATTGTTTAAATCTAAAGGACAGAAATGTTGAAAAGTTAAAAAATAAGCAGGTAGTAAAGTTTTTTATCTTCCCCTGTCCTGCAGAGGCTCTGCCTCTGCAAAATACACCCCCACCTCACGGTGAGCTCCCTCGACTTCGCTCGGGATGAAGTAAACAGTTTAAGATAAATTGATTGTTTAAATCTAAAGGACAGAAATATTGAAAGGTCAAAAAGATAAGCAGACAGTAAAGTTATTCATTTTCAATCTTCAAAGTATACTGAGCGCCAAAAAGATCATCGCCGCCGCAGTCAGCTATCACCAGCGCTTTGTAGGTACCAACTGGCACTTCGCTCAAATCAACACGCTGACGTATTGAAGTCCCCGGATAAATACGGTGCGCTTCTGCTTCATAAGTACCTATTTTATTGCCAGATCCATCGTAAAGCTCTGTTAAAAGTTTTGGCCTCAGGATTCGTTCACCGTCATTCTCAATATCAACCTGTAAAAATCGTTTTCCTTTTTCTTTCAAAAGTTTTGTATGTAAAAATTTTAATTTCCGTGAACCAGTATCACCGATGTTTGTAATTATCTGAATTCCGTAACGTATAACCGTATGGACTGCTATACCCTTTTCAGGAGCTGGTCCAATCTCTGAGACAGGTTCTACAATTAACATGCTCCAGTATGTACCTCTTAAAGTATCCACCCGGGGCACATTAACTGTATAGTTTACAATCGATCTTTCCTTTGGAGGCACAGAGACCTGTTTCGGGGAAAAACTTATCCAGGCATTGTTAGAACGTTGTACTGTACCCTGCTTGAGATACTGACTTGTACCATTAAAAGAAAAGAGATAATCCTGCAGATAAACCTTAACTTCTCCAGAATCTGTACCTACATTCTGAAGCATAACTGTACCGTTGTAAGAATCACCAGGAGAAACATTCTTTTCCTGGGTTAATTCACCAATCACTATCACCTGGGCCTTGACTACCAGGGAACCAAAAAGAACAAAGAAAGAAACAAACAAGAACAGTATAGATTTTCTTGTAATCATTTTACTCCCCGATTCTAAGAATCAATTATCTCTGACAGTATAAACAATAGACGTTGTATATGTCTTTGCAACAAGTGTGGCAGACACACCTCGAATCTGCTACAGA
>CAZPNF010000396.1:2047-2637 GCA_964587715.1 uncultured bacterium
TGCCCGCAGCAAGAAAAACCAACCGCTTCCTGTGATTGAACCTGTAAAAAATTCAGTGGGTATATCTGTTATTTTGCGATAACTAATCATCCCGCCGCTTATAGTATAAGTGTAGCTGCTCTGTCCGTCACCTGTTCGTCTTGCCCACACCTCTAAAGAACTGTCCCAATCACTGTCAGATTTATTAACATCGATTGCCCAGTTCCAGGTTCTGGTCCCACCTCCCCAGATAAAATAGAATCTATATATCTCGATCAGAACCTGATCTACAGCACTTTCGTAAGTGGGGTTTAAGTCACTCCCTGCACCATCCTGCAGATCTGCCTGACTCAATATTAAATCCCAACTCCCGGTGAGAATAACATTCCCCTGGGCATTGAGATTTTGAATAGAAGTTAACAAAAACAGCAATAAAAATAAAGATGTTTTTTTTAAATTAAACATTTGAATCCCACAGATTCAAAGAAGGGAGGGAGGAAATAAATTCCTCCGCTCCCTTCTCTACCTAAGCACAACTTTGACAGAACTAATCACTAATCGTGTACGTAACGGTCAGATCGACTGTTTCAGTCGCAAGTTCGTGAGCCTCG
>CAZPNF010000397.1:0-2630 GCA_964587715.1 uncultured bacterium
ATCCGGATGTCTTATTAATCATGACTCAGAAATTGATAAGAAATAGAAAAGGAATGGCAGAGTATATTTCTATTAAAAAGAATGACTCAATGACATTTATCCATGATTTCAACACAGTTTATGGTATTCCAAAGGATATTCTTCATCCAGAAAGCATGGATATTGTGGTAACTTCACCCCCTTATGGTGATTCAAGAACTACTGTAGCGTATGGGCAATTCTCAAGATTGGCTAATCAATGGTTAGGAATGGAAGAATATAATCAAGTAGATAAAAGATCAATGGGCGGGATTAGACAAAATAAATTCACAAAGTTTGATTATAGACCGCTTGATGAAGTATTGGAAAAAGTAGCGAAGATAGATAGCAGGAGAGTTTATGATGTTATCTCCTTCTATGTTGATTATGAAAGGTCAATTACCAATGTATCAGGAGTAGTGAAAAAGGGACGAATTATTGCCTATGTTGTAGGTAATAGGAGAGTGAAAGGAGTAGAAATACCTAACGATGAAATTACTAGAGAATTTTTTGAAAGAAATGGCTTCAGCCATATTAAGACGTTAATAAGAGAAATCCCTAACAAGAGGATGCCTAAAAGAAATAGCCCTACTAATGTACCAGGCATAACAGACACAACAATGAATTATGAATATCTTGTTATACTTCAAAAGAGAAAATAGATTGCACCCAGTATAACCCAACAGCGGACATACGGCTTCGCTTCGCTCCACCCGATTAGCAGAAATTCGAAGGCCTGTCTATGAATAATAAATCAGGAAACGATTGTAGATATCTTGATTAAAAGAAATGAGCTCAAAATAGTAAGATGTGTACAAAGATTAAAAATATTGCTTCTTTCATTGACCATACGCTGCTCAAACCAGAAGCTACTGAAGAGGATATCCAGAAGTTATGCAGGGATGCCAAAGAATATGGTTTTGCTGCTGTGTGTGTTAATCCCTGCTACGTTCAATTGGTTTCCCAGTATCTTTGCTCAATGTCTGTAAATGTGTGTACAGTAGTGGGCTTTCCTCTTGGTGCACATCTCACCGATGTTAAAGTGTATGAAGCACAGCGGGCTATCGATGACGGAGCCAGAGAAATCGACACGGTGATTAACATTGGGGCGCTGAAGAGTGGGAACTTTGAATTAGTGTACAATGAGATAAAAGCTGTGGCGGATATTTGTCATGAGAAAGATGCACTTCTTAAAGTCATCATTGAAACGGCTCTGCTTCTCCGTGAGGAAAAAATCAAGGCCTGCAAACTCGTTAGTCAGGCCAATGCGGATTTTGTAAAGACTTCTACAGGTTTTGGTCCTGGTGGTGCTACTGTGGATGATGTTGCTCTGATAAAAAAGGTACTTAAAAGTTCGTCTGTGTCCGTAAAAGCTGCAGGTGGAATTCGTACCTACGAAGATGCTGTGAAGATGATTCAAGCAGGAGCTACAAGAATTGGAACAAGTTCCGGGGTTAAGATTGTAAAAGAAGAGAAGCTCAAGGCTAAAGGGACTTGAGACTGGTTTTTTAAAAATCCCCCTATAATCCCCCTTTAGGAAAGGGGGATTTAAAATGTGGCAGGAGTGCATCGCCTTTATGCGATGCGTATTCATCCCAAAAACTTTGCAAGGAGTCCCATCTTCTGGTGGGGCGAAGAATCTGGGATATGGTGAGACTCAAAGAAAGAATAAAAGGCTTACGCCTTTTTAAATCCAGTGAAATCTAGCGGAGTTAATCCGTAAGGATTTTATGGGGTAATGGTAGGGCAAACGCTACGACTCAAGAGAAATAAAAAGCTTACGCTTTAAATCCTTGTCTTTAAGGTTTTGAAGGGGGATATAGGAGGATGTAAAAATAGGAATTAAGGTAAAAGGTAAACTACCCATCCTCTGAAGAAAGTTTTAAATTCGGAAGAATTTATTAATTACTCAAGTTCGCAACAGCATTTAAAATTGAGGAGTTTGAAGGATCGATATGAATTTTGTAGAACTCATTGCTAAGAAGCGGGACGGTAGTGCTCTTTCCGTTCAAGAAATTCAGTGGATCGTGGACAACACAATAGCCGGCAATATTCCTGACTACCAGTTGAGCGCCCTTTTGATGGCAATATATTTGCGAGGAATGAACAGAGAAGAAGTTATTGCTCTTACCAAAGCTATGGTCAATTCCGGCGAACAGATTGATCTCTCCTCTGTTCCCGGTATTAAAGTTGATAAACATTCCACAGGCGGCGTTGGTGATAAAATCTCCTTAATTCTTGCTCCTATTGTGGCATCAGCAGGAGTTCCTGTTCCAATGATGGCTGGCCGTGGTCTTGGGCATACCGGTGGAACTCTGGATAAATTGGAGGCTATTCCCGGGTTCAGAACAGATCTTTCTGAGAAAGAATTTTCTACTCAGATTGAGAAAATAGGTTGTGCAATAATGGGGCAGACTGAAAAAATTGTTCCTGCTGATCGAAAACTATATGCCCTGAGAGATGTTACTGCTACTGTTCCGAGTTTTCCATTAATCTGCAGCAGCATCATCAGTAAGAAGAAAGCTGAAGGAACTGATGCACTTGTTCTTGATGTTAAATTCGGGAGAGGAGCATTTTCTAAAAGTTATCGAGAGGCTCTTGAACTGGCTGAA
>CAZPNF010000398.1:0-2629 GCA_964587715.1 uncultured bacterium
TGAAGGTAGGCTCTTATCTTGATTCCACTGCCTACTTCTCCGAGTGCCTCAAAACTCGAAAGTGGGATTTGCAGTTTAAAGCCTACGCCGCCAGTTTCAACAACAACGTAAGTAGGGGTCTTCTCTACTAATTTCCCTCTAATGTAGGAAATCATTCTTCGTACCCCGTTGTTCTCAGACCATGACATAGAGCAACTGCTAATCCATCAGCAGCGTCCTCTTGCAATCCATCAAGATTAATATTCAGCATCTGAGCCACCATCCATTGGACCTGAACCTTCGAAGCTCCGCCTTTACCTACTACTGCCTGCTTTATCTCACGGGGCGCATATTCGACAACAGGGATTCCACCCTCGACCACTGAAAGAAGTATAACACCCCTGGCATGCCCCAGTCTAAGGGTTGTCTTGGCGTTCTGAGTGGCATAAGCTTCTTCTACGGCTACAACATCAGGTTTTGACTGGCTTAAAAGATCGGAAACACCTTCATATATTTGTTTCAACTTCTGGGGAAAACTTAATTTGTTATCTGTTGGTAAAAAACCATAATCCACTGCTTTACAGGATCCTTTTTCTACCTGAACGAGGCCGTAACCAACGAACCGCGTCCCAGGATCTATGCCAAGCACTAACAAACTCAATCAACTCCCTATATCTTTTTCATCAATATCAAAATTGGAATATACTTGCTGAACGTCGTCAGAATCCTCTAAAGCTTCCATGAGTTTCAGAACCTGCTCTGCCTGCTTGCCATCCACTTTCACTGTAGTTTTCGGAATCATTGTAATTTCTGCCGAAACAGTGGAAATGTTGCTTGCATCAAGCGCTTTTTTTACGCTGGCAAAATTCTCTGGCAAGATCACAATTTCATAGACGTCTTCTTCTGTTGTCATGTCCTCAGCACCTACTTCCAGAACCACTTCCATCAGTTGATCTTCATCACAATCCTGGCGGTTCACTGCAATGAGACCTTTTTTCTCAAACATCCAGGAAACACAACCCGACTCTCCCAGATTGCCTTGACATTTCGTTAATATGTGTCTGACTTCAGATGTAGTTCTGTTCGTGTTATCTGTCAAAGTATCAATCATTATGGCCACCCCCCCTGGACCGTAACCCTCGTAAGTCTTCTCCTCATAAACTACACCAGGAAGTTCACCAGTTCCTTTCTTGATAGCCTTCTCAATGTTGGCCTGAGGCATGTTTGCTGCTTTAGCCCCCAGAACCGCTGTGCGAAGTGAAGGGTTTGCATTCTCATCTTCTCCCCCCTGTCGTGCAGCAGTTGTGATTTCGCGTATAAGTTTTGTGAATACTTTCCCCCGTTCAGCGTCTGCCTTTTCCTTTTTTCTCTTGATAGTGCTCCATTTGGAGTGACCAGACATACTAACCTCCTGAGATCATAACTTCTTACGGGGCTTCACTATCTATTCTACGATACACTTTTGATAGAACAATCCATGCATCTCTAAATTCTTTTTGCGCTGCCTTTTTCCTTAAAGCTTCGGCTTCTTTCTTTGTCTGACAATCTCCTACGCGAAGCTTGTAGAGCGGTGCTTCAAACACTAAATAGACATGTTCCTGAAACTTAAAAATAGCATCCCTCTTGGCTTTTCTTGCCTGAGCCTCATCACCTGTTGCTAATAACTGGATCCTGTAACCCTGGATCATCTCCTCCCCTGATTTTTTCTCCCCAACAGCAGGTTTCTCGTCCACTGGCTTCTCCACCACTTCCTTTTGTGATGTTGTTTCCTCCGGGAATATCACAATGTCATCATCGTTCAGGGAAAGAGGATCGAAATCCTCTTTAAAAGCACTTTCTTCTTTTCCACCTGGTTCTGGCTCTCTTTTCCAGCCAAATTGAGAAGTAGAGCAAGAAAACAAAAAAAGAACAAAAATAATAAGCCAATAACTTTTTTTAAACATGGCAACCCCATTTATAATGCCAAAAATAAAATCTCTGTTTTTTGTAAAGAATTATTATTAATATACAAAATAGCTTGCTTTAGTTCAAGCTGTTTTTCATAACTTGATACAAAAAACAATTCTGCATTCTCTGTGCGCTCTGTGGTTTCTGAAATATGGTAAAAAAAAGTTGACAATTTCTTTTTTTATATTATATTATAAAAACAGCATACCAACGCACCCCAGATAATGAAAACAAATTTTACCAACACAAATCAAAATAGCACCAGAGAAAGGAGGTGAAGGTTAGTAGGTTATTCTCATTATTCTGAGATAGGGGGAAGAATAATTTCTTGTAAATCTTTAACCCGAATCAGGGAGGATAAAATGGTACGTAAACTTTTAACTATCGGACTTTCTATTTTTATCGCGGCAACTCTAATCCCGGCCGCTTTCGCAAGTAATGGAACACAAATAGGAACGGTTGGTGCCAGGTCAACAGGTATGGGAAGCTGTTTTAGAGGGCTGGCTGACGATTGGAGCGCTGTCTTTTTCAACCCCGCCGGATTAACACAACTCGGCAAATGGACAATAGGAGGATCCACTGGACTCATTATGCCGAGAGGAAGCTATACAGCAGCTCCCTATCCAGTATATCCCTTTTCTGGGATGTATACAACTCCGGTTGATGCGACCTCAAAGAATTTCTACGTTCCCAGCATCGGTAT
>CAZPNF010000399.1:0-2606 GCA_964587715.1 uncultured bacterium
TTGAGCTTAATCTTTTATTTACTATAAGGCACATGCATCTTTTGTCTCATTTTTGAATTTTGCTTTGTCATTTTGCATCCTTCGGCCCTGCTCAGGACAAGCTTTGATATTTGATTTCAAATATGGGCGTGAGAACTCAACCCACTCGATTTAGCATAGCGCCAAATTTTTTTTAATAAGGGGTACCAAGTGTCGGTTGAAGTTTTAAAAGAAATAGAGAAAGCAGAGAAAAGGGCCAATTCTATAGTCCTTAAAGCCCGGACTGAGGGAGAAAAACTCGTTGAGAAGACTCGTGAGTATGTTAAAGAAGAAATCCGTGAGGCTAAAGAAAATGCTAAGTCAGGGATTTCTAAGCGGATAGAGAAAGCCAAAAAAGAAAACGAAAAAGAGATTCAGGCCCTTCTTAAAAAAACAGAAATTGAGAAAGAAAAAATTCGTGTTCAGGCTGATAAACGCCAGGAAGAGGCGATTTCGTTTGTATTAAAGAGGATATTACAGTAATGGCTATTTCTCCTATGCAAAAGATGGAAATTTTTGGCCACCGCTCGGAAAAGGAAAAAGCTCTTCTGGCCCTCCAGGAGACAGGGATGATGGAGGTGCGAGATTTTGGTGAAACCTACAAAGATACTGAATTTGGAATTTTTGCCTCTGAAGGAGCATCCGAAGTTGATGAGATTGAGGAACGTCTGGCACGGGTTCGTTTCGGCATCAAATATCTGTCACATTTTACACCAAAGAAAGGAATACTTGAGAAGTTTTCTGGAAGCCGCCTGATGCTTTCTTCAGAAGAATATCGAGAAATAACAGAAAAGCTCGATTACAACAAAGTCATTGATACATGTTATTCATTGAGCCAGAAAGAAAGTGAACTTGGAACACGGCTGGAGCGAGTTCGGAGAGAAAAAAGAAAAATATTACCATGGCTCGGTATGGATATTCCCGTAGAAGAGATAAACGAGACAGAAAAGACTATTATTAAAACTTTCTTGCTCCGTCGGGGAATTTACGATAAACTGGCCTCGGCATTGGAGGAAATTACGGATCGTTTCCACATAGAAACAATCAACCAGGGGGATTCCCACGATGCAGTTTTATTGATATTTCTTAAAGAAGAAGAGGAGACGATCCAGTCTGTATTGGGAAGTATAGAGTATAGTGATGTTTCGTGGGAAGGGTACAAGGGAACGCCGGATAAGATTCTTCAGTCCCTGGATGAGGAGATAGAAAAGATTCTTGGTAAGAAAGAGGCAGTAAAAAAGGAAGCCAGTCAAATTGTTTCCCACAGACAGAAGCTTCTTATTTTAGAAGACCACCTGATCAATGAATTGGAGCGTCTTAAAGTAGAACCGCGATTTGCTGAAACAGAAAAGGCCTTTATGCTGGAGGGCTGGACCAGGGAGGAAGATTTTCCCCTGTTACAGAAAAAAATAGAAAATCAATTTCAAACAATTACGGTGCTTAAGGCAACGCCCTTAGAAGGAGAGAAGCCTCCGGTATATCTTGAGAACAGCAAATTTTCAGAGCCATTTGAAATGGTAACCGATCTTTACGGTTCTCCTTCTTATTTTGAATTGGACCCCACGCCACTGCTTGCACCTTTCTTTATTCTTTTTCTCGGCATGTGTCTTACTGATGCAGGATATGGGCTTGTTGTTTCCCTGCTTTCTTTTCTTGTCCTTAAGACTATGAGGCTGGGGAAGGGTTCAAAGAGAATGTTTTCCATTACCTTTTACAGTGGTCTGGCAACTATTGTTGTTGGTGTATTGACAGGTGGTTATTTTGGTCTTGATTTCTCGAACTTTTCACCAGGTCTTCAGGCTATTAGAGGAAAACTTTTGCTTTTTGATCCCTTAAAAGATTCAGGTTCTCTTGTCTTTCTCGGTGTTTGTATGGGGATTGGTTTCATCCACATTACTTTTGGATTACTTGTGGCTTTCTATAAATCAGTGAGAAGGGGAAAACTCATCGACGGCATATTAGATCAACTTTCCTGGATTTTTCTCCTGTCAGGGCTTCTCCTATTAGGGTTGGGTAAATCAGACGTTTTTACAAAAGGTGCAGGGAGTATTGGGAAATGGATGGCATTGATTGCTGCTGGAGTAATTGTCCTTTTCAGTGGAAGGGCAAATAAAAACCCAATTGCACGGATAGGAGCAGGAGTCTACGCACTTTACGGGGTTACGGGGTATTTTGGAGATATTCTCTCCTATTCACGTCTCATGGCAATGGGAATGGCTACAGGTGTAATAGCAATGGTGATTAACACAATGACAGGTATGGTCAAGGGGATTCCCTTTGTGGGATATTTTTTTGCAGCACTTGTCTTCGTCTTTGGCCATATCTTTAACATTTTGATAAACATGGTCAGTGGGTTTATTCATACTATGAGGCTTCAATTTGTGGAATTCTTTGGTAAATTTTTAGAAGGGGGGGGTAGGCCTTTTAAACCATTGGAGAAAAGGTATCGTTATTCTCTGATTGTGGATAGCAATGAACTAAATTAACTGATGGAATTTTTGCAGATTGTCTATCGCAGCGAAACAGTAAGCTGTTGAAAATGTAAAAATCAAATATCAAAGCTTGTCCTGAGCAGGGCCGAAGGATGG
>CAZPNF010000400.1:0-2591 GCA_964587715.1 uncultured bacterium
TGAATTTTTCAATTTTTATAAAAACTTAGTTGACCAGTATGTGGGGGTAAAAAACCATGAAAGAAATTTTAGATTTTTTAAAATATAACAAATCCATAATGGATGGATTGGCGGCTGTTACGATTATTGTGGCTACCTTTTTAGTAAGCAAACTCCTGGCCAGGATAGAAAAGTCTGTTTTTCGCAATCTTGTCAGTCGCACAAAGAGTAATCTTGATGACCGTGTGCTGAAAGTAATTGGCGGCGGAGTACGAAAGATTATATGGTTGATAGGAATTTATTTTGCATTACACAGCCTGAATTCTCTACTGCCATCTTCGTTACTAAAATACGGTGATGGAATCCTCTATATATTTGCAGTTTTTGTTACTGCCCATCTTTTGAGTGGTGTTCTGCAGTCTCTTTTAGACTGGTATGGCGAACGATGGGGGGAAAATGTTAAGGGACGCATACAGGATGAATTTGGTCCGCTTTTCCGGCGGCTTGTTGTTATTGTCATTTACACAATAGCCATTGTATTCATTCTGAAGCATTTTCGCCAGGACATCAGTTCTCTCATCGTTTCCTTAGGTGTCGGCTCTCTGGCTGTGGCCCTGGCTGCTAAGGACACACTGGCAAATATGATTTCAGGTTTTATGATAATGACTGATCGTCCCTTCCGCATTGGTGATAGGATAATGCTTGAATCCGGTGAAAAGGGAGATGTCTACGACATCGGGCTTCGGAGTACAAAAATTTTGACTTTTGATAATACGTTAATAGTGGTTCCTAATCAGCAGATAATCAACGAGAAAGTTACCAACCTCTCTTATCCTGATCCTCAGATTCGAGTAATGGTGGAAGTAGGTGTAGCCTACGGAACAGATCTTGATAAAGCAAAGTCCGTTCTTGTGGAAGTTTGCAAAGCACATCCTGATGTTCTGGAGAATCCTCCATCAAAGGCCTATTTTCTAAACTTTGGAGAATCTTCATTGGATTTAAGAGCGATTTGCTATGTGGCTCGATGGAACGAACAATGGCGTGTTTCTGAGGAACTTCGCATGGGCATAAACAAAGCTTTCCAGCGAGAAGGAATTGAAATCCCATTCCCTCAGATGGTTATTCACACCAAAAACTAGCGGAGCTTCGCCTCAAACCGACGAGAAGTACACAAATGAGTTTTTGAAACCATTCTTTTCATTTTTGGTTTTGACTCAAAATTTCAAATTATTGCTATATAAAAGGTTTAAACTTTGGTAAATTTAAGGAATAATAAAAATGAAACCATTAGTCACTGCTAACATCGAAATCTTAAGGCCGTACAAACCCGGTAAGCCTATTGAGGAAACTCAGCGGGAGTACGGTGTAAAAAATCCTGTTAAGCTGGCCTCGAATGAAAATCCACTCGGAACTTCCTCACGAGCAGTAGAAGCAGCACGAGCTGCTTGTCGGGACATAAATCTTTACCCTGATGGCGGCTGTTACTATTTAAAAGAACGTCTTGCAAAGCATTTAGTGCAATATAACGTTGAACCGCACAATCTTATTATCGGCAATGGCAGTCATGAAATTATTGAATTCGTCATACGGACGTTTGTCGCTCCTGACGAAAATGTTGTTACCGGTGAACCTTCTTTTATAGTTTACCGTCTGGCAGCTATTGCTCACAATCGGGAAGAGATTGCCGTACCTTTAAAAAGCGATCTGACTTATGATCTGGAAGCAATTGCACGTGCCGTTAATGAAAAAACCAAAGTTATATTTTTGGCTAATCCCAATAATCCTACTGGTCGTGTTTTTTATGTGGATGAGTTTGAAACATTTCTGAACTCAGTTAGGGAGGACATAATAATTTGCCTCGACGAAGCATATGCTGAATACCTTGAAGATCCCAATGTGCCTGATGGTTTGAAATATGCTCCTTATCGTCACCGCCTTGTTGTGCTTAGAACATTTTCAAAAATTTATGGACTGGCTGGTTTGCGCATAGGTTACGGAGTTTCCAGTAAAGATCTTATTAACTACATGGATAGGGTTCGCCCTCCGTTCAACGTCAACCGCATAGCACAGGCAGCGGCTATTGCGGCGCTTGACGATGTTGATCACGTACAGCGCTCACGAGAGACTAACCGTAAAGGCCGCGATTTTCTCGAGAAAGAACTCACCCGGATTGGCGTAAAATGGTATCCATCGCAGGCAAATTTTATTCTCTTAGATTTTGAGCAGCCGGATGAACCAATATATCATGCTTTACTTTACAAAGGATTCATTACCCGGCCTGTTGGGAATTACGGTTTGCATAGTTGTTTAAGGGTTACTATTGGAACCGAGCCCCAGAACAAAGGTTTTATCAAAGCCCTTGAGGCTATTCTTAAAAACAACAAATATCAAAATTCAAATAACAAATAAATCCTAAATTACAAGTACAAATACATTTTTGCAAAAATTCAATTAATGATTAGGGTAATACCTTCTGGAGTCCCCCCCCCTCAAGGTGGAACTTTACCAATATCTGAAAAACCTCTCTTACACATTCCACTCGATGGAAAATTTACCTTGACTGATCTTTAACAGTTGCCAAAAGACAGTTATTTAAAAACAGACACTTATCC
>CAZPNF010000401.1:0-2584 GCA_964587715.1 uncultured bacterium
CTTTTTCAGAAAAACAGGCAAGAAAGTCTTTCTGGCGAGAGACCGTAATGAACTGAAGGCTATGTATAAAAAAGCCACTGAGATAATTGAACCATCAGAAATTCTTATTCAAGAACGAATCCCGGACGTAGCAAATCATCTCTACTCATTTTGTCCGCTCTTCAAAAACAAAAAAGTATTGGGAAGAGTCATTGCCCAACGTATAAGGCAGCATCCAATGGACTTTGGGCATGCCAGTACATTTGTCAAGACTGTAAATATTCCAGAACTTGAAATTCTTGGAACACGTTTTTTGGCTGCTATAAGCTACTACGGGCTATGTGAAGTAGAGTTCATTCAAGATCCCAGAGACGGAAAATTTAAGTTTCTTGAAGTTAATCCAAGAATATGGGGCTGGCACACAATAGCAGT
The DNA here is from genome assembly GCA_964587715.1 of uncultured bacterium. Classification (GTDB taxonomy): domain Bacteria; phylum Zhuqueibacterota; class QNDG01; order QNDG01; family DSAB01; genus CAYYPT01. Next base: position 412 of record CAZPNF010000401.1, read on the forward strand.
ACGTGCAGGTGTAAATTTGCCATATTTATTCTATCTTGACATGATGGGTGAAAAAGTTAAAACAGAATCTTTCGAAGCCGGGATCAAGTGGGTCCGTCTGGTAACCGATATACCAACTGCTTTTTCTGAAATTTTTAAAAGAAAACTTAGACTGAACTCGTATTTAGAGTCCCTTAAAGGAATTAATGAATTCGCTGTTTTTTCACTTTCTGATCCGCTACCTTTCTTCGGGGAGTTGTTTAGGCTTCCCTATCTATGGAAAAAAAGAGGTTTTTGAAAAATGGGTCTAAAACTTATACTTACAAGTCTTCTTGGGGCGATTTTATTCTTTTATGCTTTTTCATTAAAATGTAAGCTAAAAATTAAAACGGGGTTGGTGATAGGTGCAGTCACTGGCATATTAACAGCTTTTTTTGTCAATGTTGTCCATTACCATTTTCCTGATTTGAGTTTGATTATTTTGCTGGTTATAGAATTTCTTTTTATCATATCCCTGACTATTCTCATAGTACTTCAACGATTCTATCGTGATCCAGAAAGAACTCCTTCTGTTAAGGATAACGTTATCCTTTCTCCTGCGGATGGAACGGTTCGATATATTAAAAAGATTGAAAAGGGCAAAGTCCCGTTCTCCATAAAGAAAAAAAATCGTTTTCAATTAGAAGAAATTACAAAAACAAATCTGCTTAGTGATGGAGCATTTCTTATAGGAATAGAGATGAGTGTTTTCAACGTTCACGTGAACAGAGCACCAGCAGCCGGAAAAATCGTTTTCCAAAAATACACCGGGGGAAGATTTCTCTCTTTAAGAAAAATCGAATCTATATTTGAGAATGAACGTCTTACAACAATCATAGACAATAATGGATTTCAAGTTGGTGTAGTACAAATCGCTTCGCGCATGGTTAGAAGGATTGTTTCATATGTTAAAAAAGGTGATGTGGTGGAAATTGGCCAGAGGATTGGGATGATCAAATTCGGGTCTCAAGTTGATCTAGTTGTTCCAAAGTTCGATGAAATAAAGATTAATATTCAAGAAAATGATGAAGTAACAGCCGGGATCACGGTTCTTGCAACAATTAACCAAAAATAGTGAAAGGAGTAGGAGATGCGTTTTAGCAGAGTTTTATTGTTAAGTCCACCGTCTTCAAGTTACTTAGGGGCAGCAAGACCACCACAGAATCTGGGATATTTAGCACAGGCATTACTGGAAAACAACATTGAGTATGATATTCTGGATATGCGGTTAGGGTACAAGTTTAAACATCTGTTAAAAAAAATAGAAACTTTTGGTCCTCAACTGGTAGGTATTAGTCTGGTCTCTCTTTTATACAAGGAGTCCTACGAACTCATTAAAAATATCAAAGACTCATACCCCAATATAAAAATAGTTGTAGGCGGTCCTCATGTTACAGTCTTACAGGAGAAAGTACTTGAGGAATCTCCTTCTATTGATTATGGTATTGTTTATGAAGGTGAAGAAACACTGGTAGAACTATGCAAGGATGAAAAATTTGAAACAGAGATTAAAGGATTGATTCATAAAAAAGGTCATCAAATTATTTATAACGGGAATCGTACCCTTAACCAAAATCTGGATCAAATCTCTTTCCCAAAATACGAAAAGTTTGAACTTAAAAAATATATTAATGAAATGCCTCTCTACTCCAGCAGAGGATGTCCGTACAGATGTGTTTTTTGTCTTAATAAGTTGATCAGTAAGCATTTTCGATGGAGAACTCCTCAACATGTGGCAGATGAAATCGAGTATTGGTACAAAAAGGGATATCGCATTTTTAATTTTGACGATGATAATTTTAGTTTTATTAACAAGCGAGTCTATGAAATTTGTGATGAGATTGAAAAAAGAGAGATAAAAGATGCAGAATTCCGGTGTTCAAACGGCTTGCGGGCTGATAGGGTAAACCGAGATCTGCTTGCCAGAATGAGAAAAACAGGATTCAATTACATTGCATTTGGTGTAGACGGTGGAAATAATAAAATGCTAAAAATGAACAAAAAAGGTGAAACCATTGAACAAATCGAAGAAGCGATAAAAAACAGTTGTGAATTGGGATTTGATGTAAAAGTTTTTTGTGTTATTGGCATGCCTCATGAAACCAGGGAAGACATCGAGGATTCTTTCAGAGTTGTTCAGAAATATCCAATAAAG
>CAZPNF010000402.1:0-2579 GCA_964587715.1 uncultured bacterium
ACATGTTGCTCTGGGAACTGATATTGTTCATCAGCATCCATCTGCAGATGGAGGGGCAATAGGAGAATTGAGCCTTCGCGATTTCAGAATCTGGGCTCATCTGGTTTCTCAGATTGGAAATGGTGGTGTGGTTCTGCTCTTCGGCTCTTCTGTAATTCTGCCTGAAGTGTTTCTGAAAGCTCTCACCGTGGCAAGGAATATTGTGGGAGACGTGACTGATTTTACGACTGCTAATTTTGACATGATTCGGCACTATCGACCTATCGTAAATGTTGTGGAAAGACCGACAGGGGGAGGGGGCAAAGGTTATACTTTTATTGGGCATCACGAAATTATGATGCCCCTTCTTGCTGCTGCTATCAAAGAGGGCTTGGTAGGGAAGGTTCTTAGTGTCAAACGAAATGAAAAGAGGTAATTTTAGAGAAGATCTCTATTTTCGCCTCAATGTTTTAGAAATCAAAGTTCCACCTTTAAGAGAGCGTAAACAAGATATTCCCCTTCTGGTACAGCATTTTATGCAGCTCTTTTGCTGGGAACATGATGTAGCGGAAAAGTTTATCACCCCCAGGGCAATGGATAAGTTAATGGGTTGTTCCTGGCCCGGAAATGTACGAGAGTTGAAAAACCTTATTGAAAAGTTAATGATACTGGTAGACTATCCTAAAATTGAACCCTCTGATATCGCTTCTGTTATTAAAAATCATCCTATAATAAAATCGAATGAAGCTTCATCCCTTAAGCAGGCACGGCAGAATTTTGAACGGGAATTTATTAGAGAAAAGCTGGTCATTAGCAATTGGAACGTGACAAAAGCTGTCAAGATGCTCGGTATTCCCAGAACTTATCTCTATAAAAAAATTAAGAAGTTCAGGATTGAGATTTAAGTAGGCGGGACTCCTCGCAGAGACACTGCTCTTTGATCGTTACAGAGATAAACGCAGTGGTCTCTGTAACGATCAGCTGCGGAAACCGCCGCGCTAATTTCCGCAGTTATCATTTAATCTCGTGTTCCAGAATGTTGAGTGGCGGGAGATTCTTCGTCGTGCCGATGAATCGGCACTCCTCAGAATGACGGCCGGTCCATGTCATTCCGAAGGGAGCGAGGAATCTAATTCTGCTGAGTGTTGAATTTTTAATCGTTACAGAGATAAGCGCAGTGGTCTCTGTAACGATTAGCTGCGGAAACTGCTGCGCTAATTTCCGCAGTTATCATTTAAAACTTTAATTAGTGCATAATTTGGAGTTAAGGTCGTGTGCCGAAGCGAGTGAGAATCACTGCACCAAAAGCAGGAATCCATGCAGCGAAAAAGATCAGTATGCTGGTAAGAAAGAGAGTAGCGGAAAAAAGAGGAGTAAAGAAAAAGATTGTTTTACCCAACAATGATGGAAGTTCGAGTATAAGTATACCTATGCCTAAGAGTACTGGCGCAGAGGTTGTTTTTAAACCTGTCTTTGTTTGAATTATCTGACCCAATAGAAGACTGAAAGCTGTACCACCCAAAAGGAAAGCTCCAATAACAGCGATAGGAAAAAACAAAATGGCAACTGGAATTCCGATTATTGTTGCTATAAGAATTACAAAGATTGCTGGGAGGAGTAGAAAACCAATAAATCCTATCGCCAGGGTTTTGGGATATTCATTGTGAATGCGGCTGCGAATTCGCTCTGTGTGAGTAGGGAAAGCATAATAAATGAGCAAAGCAATAAGAAACAAAATAATAACACGAAAGAAACGGAAAATTCTGGACGCCCCATAAAATATTTCTCTATTGGAAGTTTTATGAAAAAGTTTACCAAAATTAAATACAGTGGTTTCCCCTTCTATACGAGATCCTCTATCTACATCTGTGTTTCCCCATATACATACGACATCATTTTGTATGTGACTGGTAGATGCGAGGCGTACGTTTCCTTTCACAACAACAACACCGCCTTTGACTGTTCCATAGATGGTTGCGTTTCCTCCAAAGACAACCACGTCACCATCTACCCATTCATTGCGGCCTATAATCACATCACTACCGAATTTCACAATCCCCTGACGCTCTGTTTTTTTAAGATGGTGTTGAAGTTGCACGGGGAAAAATTCACTGTTGTTTATTTTGATTTTTTCCCCGGAAATCTCAATGCTTTTTGGAAGTGGAATATCTTTTAGAATCGAGTCTATGCCGTTTTCCTGACTCATTACCATGGATGTAATCATAAAGAATGTTGTAAAAAAAAGAAGATGAAATTTCATGGTTTTATTCTTTCCGTAGTTCCTTTTTTAGGATTTCTCTTGCTCTAAAGATTCTTGCTTTAACTGTTCCAAGTGGTATGTTTAAAATTTGACTGATTTCTTCGTAAGAACGTTCTTCTTTGTGTCTAAGAATAATGGTTATACGGTATTTCTCTGGTAAGCTGTCGATAGCATTCTGGATTTGTTTTCTTTTTTCTGTGAATAAAAAATCTCCCTCAGGTGTCTGAGAGTCGTCACTGACCTGATGGAAGACTTCTCCATCTCGAAGTTTCACAGGTCTGTCGAGAGGAAGAGTTTTTAATTTTTTCTTTCTAATTGCATCAATGCAGTGGTTAAAAGC
>CAZPNF010000403.1:0-2562 GCA_964587715.1 uncultured bacterium
GAGACAGGGGCAGCATACTGGAATCTCAGCCCGTAATTAGTGATACTAATGGCATTGCTTCGGTTCATTTCATCGCAGGGTACAGTCTTGGACAAACAATTGTGACTGCCTTTGGACCCAACAACTCTCAAGTAGATTTTACACTTGAAACGGTTATAAACCCCCATTCCCCTGTACTAAACAAAAGCCTGATTGATGCCAGCTATGATGTATTTGAAAAAAAGGTGCCGCCGTTGAGTATTGTCCTTGCTGCAGAAGACGATGATGTTGGCGACACATTAACATTCCAGGCATATCAGATGGGGACTTTTTCTCTTCCCAGAGGAGCAACCATTGAAAAATCAACAAGCAATACAGCAATCTTTCAGTGGAGTCCAGATTATGATCAGCAGGGCACTTATAATATCGTACTGAGAGTTATAGATAGCAATGGGGGATTCGATGCAGATACAGTAAAAATAAATGTCTTAAATGTCAACAGAGTACCTCGAATCACAGCTGAGATTCCTGCAGGAGATACCTCTGTGGTTTCAGGTCAAATCATAACTTTCCGGGTTTGGGCCGAGGATCCTGACAAAGATCAATTGCATTACACATGGAAAGTGGACGGACAAACTGTTAAGGAGGATGGCCCTCTTTACTACCATACCATTGATAAACATTTCAGCGGGAATCAGAGTGTTGATGTTTTCGTCAACGATGGAAATGTAGCCGTTAGCTTCCGCTGGATTCTCACTGTGGAGAGTTCGGTGGAATTTTCAGAGTTTGCGGCCCAATTTGATGAAGAAAAAACGTATGTCAGAGTATTGTGGTCCACTCATAGTGAAAACGGCAATGTTGGATTTGACCTCTACAGAAGTCAGTCAGAGAATGGAAAGTATGTAAAAATCAACGAAGAGCTTATACCAAGCCAGAGGAATGGGAAGTACAGTTTTGTTGATAGAAGCGTACAAGCAGGCTGCACATACTATTACAAACTTGTTGCAGTCGACGTGAGTGGAAACCGAAGAGAGCACGGACCGATTATGATAAAGATTACTCTTCCAAAGAAATTTTTACTTAGTCAGAACTATCCTAATCCTTTCAATCCAGTGACAACCATTCGGTACCAGATACCGAGGAGAGAAAAAGTGACTCTGGTAATTTATAATGTACTGGGACAACCGGTTGCAACTTTAGTTAATGGTGAAAAGGACCCCGGTTACTATGAGGTAGAATGGGACGGAAAAGACAGGTTTGGTAATGAGGTTTCAACAGGTATATATATATATCGGCTTCAGTGTGGACAGCATACTTTAACCAGAAGAATGATTAAACTAAAGTAGGATACAGAGAGCAACCGCTTCTTCTCAATTGATTCCAAAGGGGTACGTTCCTCGGATGGGGCTGCCCCTTTGTTTTCCAAGTTTTTTTACCTTGATTATTTAAACTGCATGATATAAATTGTAAGTGACAATTCAGAATTTTCGTCGGTTTGAGGCAAAACCTTGTTATGGTTTATAGCCAGAATTGGAGGCTAAAATGGTTCTCCCCCGGCAATCTAAATATTCATCAGTTTTGCTATTTTTGGGGTGTCTGCTCTGTTTAGGAATATTCACTTCAACTATTTTTTCTCAAACAAATAACTTCAGAAAAAATGCTGGAACGAAGGAGTTTGTTACCCCCCCTGATTCTGTCAAACTTTTCTTACCTGATACAACTATATTTTTAACTAGTTCCATTGTTGATATTCCTATTCGTATGGAAGGTCTAAGTGTAGAGGATTCTGTTCTGGCATATCAGATAACTCTAGGATTTGATCAAAATGCACTTTTAGCAGTAGGAGCGACAAATCAGGGAACAATGACTATCCAGTGGAACGGTCCACTTACTGGTATCAAGAATGATACAATCGTTATAGCAGACTTTACGACCAATCTGCCTAACACTCAGCTTGTGCCAGATCATGGAAATTTGGTGAAAGTTTCCTTTCTAATCAAGGGCATTCCTGCCGGACAGATATTTAATAGTACTGTTATTCATTTTTTGGAAGCCACAATTCTTACTCTGGATAAAAGAATAACTGTTTCTAATATTAAAAATAGTACTGTTACAGTTTTCGATACCCGAACACCGATAGAGAAAAACCTGGCTATACATCCGGGCTGGAATCTGGTTTCCCTATCCATCACTCCGAAGCTCCATTCTCTCCCGGAGATCTTTGGTGACCTTCCAGTAGATTATGTGTCTGGATATTGTTCGGGAGAAGGGCCCAGGAGCTGGGGAGCTGCTCGCCCTTCTTCTCTCAATGATCTTGAAGTATTGGATGGGCTGCACGGATATTGGATAAAATCGAGTGCTGCTGAAGTAAAAAACTGGCACATATCGGGTAATCCCATTCCGGTTACCACGCCGATTCTTTTATATCCAGGTTGGAATCTTATTGGCTACCTTCCATCTTCACCCGATTCTGTCTCCCATGCTCTTGGGTCTCTTGACACACTTTACAGTTCTGTCAGTGGGTATCAAGCAGGAGGCCCGGGTCCCCAGACATGGGGCCGGGGCAGACCTGGTTTTCTTAAT
>CAZPNF010000404.1:0-2555 GCA_964587715.1 uncultured bacterium
TGCAGAAGAGGAGGAAGAGGAAGATTCCCCAAACCAGTCATCATACCAAACCCCTCAAAAGTAGAAAAATTCATCCCAGAACCAACAACAACCGCCAACCCCATTTCAATCGAACCAGCAGAACTCGAAGCCCTAAGACTGGTAGACCTTGAAGGCTTATCTCAGGAACAGGCAGGCACAAAAATGGGCGTCTCACGAGGAACAATCTGGAGACTTCTACAAAGCGCAAGAAGAAAGGTTGCACAAGCCCTAACCGAAGGAAGACCCCTCAAAGTCACTCAATAAACAGACTTTCTGCTTTGTAACTTCCGCATATAGTATACTTTTCCCGCATAATCAAGTTCTACAAGCTTGTCCTCCAGCAAAAGTTGCTCAATAATTGACCAGCTTGCATTTGCATTCTCTAAAAACTCCTTAACCGCCTCTTTTCGCATCGGATGTACCGAAGTTATGCTCAATAAATCTTCTTCAACTCTCCCTGTGAAACTGAAGGCGTTTCCCTCATAGCCAATCAAATATTCCACCTTGTCAGCGCCTAATTTTTCGGCAAATATCTGAAACGCCTCATTCACTGTCTCTTCTTTGGCGGGTGTAACCCAACTTTCTGCGGGAGGCCTTGTTGGAATGGCGACGTATGCCTTATCAAATCTTTTCAGTTGTTTCAAGAATTCTGCTATCTTTTCAAATTCGTCAACATAATCTATGCCATCAACAAGCATTGTTTCGCTGGTAATTACGCCTCCAAACTCGCTTGCAAAATCGCTTATGCCCTCCAAAATGGTATTTAACCGCAGGTCTTTGTGAGGTCTGTCTATTCTCTTCCACAGTTTTTCGTTGACGGCATCGGTCTTGAAAGAAACGAAATCTGCCTCCAGTAAATCCTCCTTTGTGTCATTCTGCCAACTCAGAGAGGAGTTAGTTATGACTGCTATTGGAATTCCAAGTTGCTTTAGAAGAGTAATCTCCTTGCCTAAATTAATGTCTAAAGTTGGTTCTCCGTCTGCAACAAAAGTTAGATAGTCAATCTCCTCATTTCTTCGGATTGCTTCGTTAACCTTCCTTTTGACCTGCTCGAAAACGGCTTCTGGCTTGTAGAATGCTCTCCTTGCTATTGTCATGTCTAGTGTTTTGCCTACCTGACAGTAAACACAAGAATATGAACAAACTTTTGGCGGAATATTATTTATTCCTACGCTTCGACCCAATCTTCTTGACGGGACAGGCCCGAAAGCTACTGTTCTCATTTCCTCCAAATCAGTTATCTCCCGCTCAAATGAGTTTCACTATTCACTCTTTCTTTTGGTTTATTATATGGAAGCGGATACCCACAAAAAGAAAAACAGCCAGATAAAATGTTAAGACTGCCATATTAAATAGGGCCCCAAAAAAGTTCTCTCCTCCTAAACCGCCTCTCGTCAATTCGATACTATGGGTTAAGGGAGAGAAGATAGATAGAAGCTGCCCCCAAACGGGTAAATCCTTGACTGGAATAAAGACGCCGCTTATGAATAATAGTGGAATGCGAACGAAGTTTAGTGGCATCATAACTTGTCCTGGATTTTGACCGGGTATCGAAGCGAACATGATTCCCATAGCAGCGAAACATAAGGCTGAGAGAACGATGCCGGCCAGTAAGGCTATAACGTCTGTAACAATTGATTGGAAGAATAGGATACCCACTATTATAGGAAGTATGGATACTCCTGCGCCATAGATGAATCCTGCAATTGTCTTGCCTAAAAGAACTGTGGTGAGCGATACTGGAGCAGAAAGAAACCTGTCAAAGGTACGGATTCTCTTCTCCAGAGGTATTGTTACTGGTCCAATAGATGAGGAGGCAAAGAAGAGTGTTTGGGCAACAAGCACCGGAATCGCTTCGTTAATAGGTATGTTTCGTCCTATCACAAAGGATAGAAACATGGAGAATGGAAACAGTATTCCAAACATCACAGATGCGGATTTCGCATAGTATATCCGAATGTCTTTCTCTCCGATAGCCCATGCAACTCTAATGTTCTTCAGGATACGTTTAATTCCTATCACAAACAACACCCCACTTCTTATGAACCGGCTCTTCTGCCTAGTTCACTCCCTTTACGCTCCATTTCCGGCATTATGCCCGTAAGCTTCACAAACACATCTTCTAGGCTTGGCCCCAAAGTATTCACCGCATGGATTTTCAATTCATTGGCTGACGCATATTCCCATATTGCAGAGAGTACCTTTGGTGAATTCTCGGTGTTGAGCCTATATTTGTCTCCATGCTTTGCAACTTCGGCGACACCTTGAAGTTTCTCGAGATCTGCAGTTAGGTTCTTTGCGGCATCAATGAAAGAAACCTCGATGAATTGAAGCTTTTTTATGGTTTTCTTGAGCATCTCTGGAGTGTCGATGGCCGCTATCTTTCCTTCATTGATTATGGCAACTCGGTCGCACATCTGGTTTGCCTCTTCCATGTTATGCGTTGTAAGGAAGATAGTTAGCCCATCCTCATTCAAGGTTCTAACCAGATTTCTTATCGTTAAGACGCTTTGAACGTCAAGACCTGAGGTCGG
>CAZPNF010000405.1:0-2555 GCA_964587715.1 uncultured bacterium
GCCTTTTTCGTGGAACCCATTCAGGCAGAAGGCGGAGTGCTGATACCTCCGGAAGGTTACCTGAAAGAATGCGAAACAATTTGTAGAAAAAACAATGTTCTGTTAGTTCTGGATGAAATTCAGACGGGGCTTGGCCGGTGTGGAAAACTCTTTGCCTGCCAGCACGAAAATGTACAGCCTGATGCTTTCATACTAGGTAAAGCTCTTTCAGGGGGTTTTTACCCTGTCTCAGCAGTAGTCTCAACACGTGAAATCATGGGAGTTTTTGAACCTGGAGAACACGGTTCTACTTTTGCGGGGAATCCCTTAGCATGCAGTGTTGCAAGAGAAGCTCTCAAAGTATTGGTCGAAGAAGGACTGGTTGAAAATTCAGAAAAGATGGGCAACTATTTTATGGATAAGCTGAAAATCATAAAGAGTAAACACATCAAAGAAGTTCGCGGCAAGGGACTCCTCATCGGGGTAGAACTATTTCCTGAGGCAGGAGGAGCCAGACGTTTTGCCGAAGCCTTAAAAGAGAAAGGTTTGCTCTGCAAGGAAACTCACGAAAACGTTATCCGCCTTGCTCCACCTCTTGTCATCACGAAAGAGGACATTGACTGGGCCTTCGAGAGGATTAAAAAGGTGCTGGAAACTTTATAATTTTTCTATACGTTACATCCTGGCGACTGGTGGCTGGTGGCTGGAAACTGGTCGCTGGTCTCTGGTGACTGGTAACTGGCAACTGGTTACTGTAAGCTGGTTGCTGGTAACAAGAAACCAGAAACAAGAAACAAGAAGCCAGTAACAAGAAACCAGTGACCAGAAACTGGAGAGTATTTTGGGTTATCGAAATTTGGGAATTTGGCGCTGGTAAGAAAAAGTTCTGAAACATAAGAAGTTAATATACAAAGCTTTCCGGGAACTGGCAGCTTTCAAGAAAGTCTGGTTTGTGGGAGGTTATATTTTCTATTTGACATTCTGGAAATATATTCTTATAATGAACTATCTCGAAGTAAGCTTCGGGGAATTAAACTCTCGGTTTCCTTATTCATAATGATAGCACCATGTTACCTTAAATTACGATCAGGTGCCTTATGGCGATTTTTCAGATAATTTCAAAAATGAATTTGATAATGCTGTAAAAATCAAATTTACTAATGTGACGGATGATGGAGGATTATTGGGGATTAGGTTTTGAAATGATTGTTTATTATATTTAATGAGCTTAGAACAAAGAAATTTGTTATGGGATTGATGTCCATGTGTAAAAACATTTTCAGTCGGTATGCCGTTGTTTTTTACTGTGTTTAACCGGCATGGTTAATTTATGGAAGAATTAAATTGAGTTAAATTGAGTTAATATAGTAAATTAAGCTACTCCTCAAGGATTACTAAAAACTGTTTATGAAGAACTATCCGAGGACCAGTAAATATGAAGTTTAAAATTATCTGTAGTTTTAGTCGCTGATATCAAATGAAAAAACGCAAACTATTACAAAAATTGTTATCAGGATCAAAGAATGTCCGCTTTTCAGAAGCTACCGAAGTTGCAAGAGCTTTTGGATTTAGATTAGATCGAATTACAGGCAGCCATCATATTTTCATACATCCTGATATTCCGGAATTGATTAATCTTCAAAATGTAAAAGGTAAAGTAAAACCATACCAGGTAAAACAACTGTTAAAAATAGTTGAGAAATATAATCTCACTTTAGAGGAAGATAAATGAAAGATTATCACATTAACATATTCTACAGCGATGAGGATGAAGGATATATTGCCGATATTCCCGATTTAAGTTATTGTTCTGCTTTTGGTCAAACTCCGGAAGAAGCGCTTTTAGAGGTACTAAAGGCGAAGAATGCCTGGCTTGAATCGGCGCGTTCCAGTGGAAAACCTGTTCCGAAGCCACATTACCGCCCGGTAGTTTACCAGGTTGATTGAATATCAGCACGTAACAAGCGGCTTAATTAGGAGAACATGAAAATTGCTGACAATTTTAAAAAGATTCATCTTTTCGATCATTTGAAAAAATGGATAAATGTTTTAAATGATTAATATGCAGAGATTTGCTTGCTGATTTTGTGCTTAATCAAAATACAGATTTTTTATGTAGAAATAGAAATGTTGATCATAAACTTATCGGAAACAGGATACAAATTTGAAGTTGAAATTAAACGAGCCGGCAGCCAGGGCATTGGTTATATGAAAGTTTTTTGCTATGATTTAATGCTTATGCAACTGCGGACGGGGCTGCCTGACGCTCCCGGCTTTTTAATTCATGACAGCGCTATTTTTAACGGCGTAGATGAAAGGCAGATTGCCAAAGCCCTGGAATTGGCTGCAAGAGAATCGGCAGAAAACAAATTCCAATATATAGTGGCTTTAAACTCCGACCAGGCGCCTTATGATGATTTTTCGGATAATTTCAGAAGTGAATTTGATAATGCTGTAAGAATAAAATTTACTGATGCAACAGATGATGGGGGATTGTTAGGGGTAAGGTTTTAAAACGGTTCGTTATTATGTTTTATGAGCTTAGAACAAGGAAATTTGTTATTGGATTATTGTTT
>CAZPNF010000406.1:0-2551 GCA_964587715.1 uncultured bacterium
GTTCCCGTGTTAACGGTCGGAAAACCACTACCTCGTCAATACGGTTGATGAACTCAGGGGTAAAGAGTCGTTTCGTTTCTTCAAGCATCGAGGATTTCATTCGTTCGTAATTAATGCCAGCTTCTTTCTGGCCGAATCCAAAACCGCCTTTGTGCACAGAACGAGTCCCAAGATTAGAAGTCATAATTAAGATAACATTTCTGAAATCAACCTTGCGTCCAAGGCCATCAGTAAGATGACCTTCATCCAGAATTTGAAGAAGTATGTTAAAGACATCTGGATGAGCCTTCTCAATCTCGTCCAGAAGAACCACTGAATATGGGTGTCTCCTAACTTTTTCAGTGAGCTGTCCCCCCTCTTCATAACCCACGTAACCCGGAGGAGCACCTGTTATCCTCGAAACTGCAAATTTTTCCATGAACTCTGACATGTCCAGGCGAATCAGTGCGTTTTCATCTTCAAAAAGATATCTTGCCAGAACCTGAGCCAGGTACGTTTTTCCAACTCCTGTTGGTCCAAGAAAGACAAAAGAACCTATGGGACGCCGCGGGTCTTTAAGGCCAGCTCTTGTGCGACGAATAGCTTTACTCAAAATTTCGATGACTTCGTCCTGTCCCACTACCGTCTCTCTCATGACGTCAGCCATTTTGAGAAGTTTTTCTGATTCTGATTGTGCAACTTTTGAAACAGGAATACCAGTCATCATTGAAACAACCTGAGCAATATCATCCTCTGTTACATCGGCAAGTACTTCTCCCATCTCATCTTCCCATCTCTTTTTTGCTTCCTCCAATTCTGCTATGAGCCGTTTCTCCCTATCTCTGAGTATTGCTGCTTTTTCAAATTCCTGGTTTCGGATAACACTATCTTTTTCTTTTCGCACAACCTTTAATCTTTCTTCAAGAATCGTAACTTCTCTTGGAACCGAAATATTAGCAAGGTGAACTTTAGAACCAGCTTCATCCATAACATCAATGGCTTTATCAGGGAGAAACTTGTCTGTTATGTAACGATCTGAAAGACGAACAGCTGCTTTGATAGCTTCTTCTGTGTATCTCACTCTGTGGTGTCTTTCATACCTGTCCTTAAGTCCATTGAGTATAGCTAACGTGTCTGTCACCGATGGTGGATCTACCATTACTTTCTGGAAACGACGCTCCAGTGCTCCATCTTTTTCGATGTATTGGCGATATTCATCTAATGTTGTAGCGCCAATACATTGCAGCTCACCCCGGGCCAGGGCTGGTTTAAACATGTTTGAAGCATCAAGAGAACCAGAGGCTCCACCTGCCCCTACAATTGTGTGAAGTTCATCAATAAACAAAATGATATTTTTCGATTTCACCAGTTCATTCATAATCGCTTTCATTCGCTCTTCGAACTGGCCGCGGTATTTCGTCCCGGCAACAATGGCTCCAAGATCTAAAGTAACAACCCGTTTGTTATGAAGTACACGTGAGACCTTTTTCTCGACAATTCGCATGGCAAGCCCTTCAGCAATGGCTGTCTTACCCACACCTGGTTCACCAATAAGAACAGGATTGTTTTTCTTTCTCCTGGAGAGTATTTGAGCTACCCTCTGAATCTCCTGATCCCTTCCAATAACAGGGTCGAGTTCTTCTTTCATGGCCAGTTCAGTAAGATCCCTTCCGAAGTGATCCAAAGCAGGTGTTTGTGATTTTTCCTTGGTTTCTCTCATCGAGTTAACAGCACCTCTCAGGACATTTTCAAGCTCTTCTCTCCCGGCTTCGTAGGTAATATCATAACTATTAAGGACCTGTGCTGCAACACCTTCAGCATCCTTTAGTAATGCTAAAAGAAGATGCTCTGTACCAATCACATTGGATTTGAAACGCTCTGCTTCCGCAGCCGCAACTCGTAAGACCCTTTCGGCTCTCTTTGTGAATGGGATATTTCCCATAGTAATTGTTCCACCAGTGGAACGTACCGCATCTTCGACGGCTTTTTTCAACTCATCCAGATCTATCTCCAGATTTTGGAGAAGTTCCACCGCAACTCCTCCACCTTCCCGAATTAGGCCCAACAAAAGATGTTCTGTTCCAATGTAATCGTGACCTAACCTCAATGCTTCTTCTCTGGAAAGCTGGATAACTACCTGGACTCGTTGTGAAAAATTATTTCTTATCATCCTGTTTGTCCTTTATAAAAATTTAAAGTTCGGTTCTTAATTTAAATGAAGTTTATCCCTTACTAATTCTGCTCGTATTTTATCGCATTCTAATTCTGTAAGAACCTTTCCTTCCCTTTTTTGAATATGTGCTGGTTGCGTCAACACTATTAATTCATTAAAAACTTTACTGTTGATTTGATCAAAAATTCCCAATTCTACACCTAATTTAATAGCAGAAAGAAGATCAAGAAATTCCATTGAGGAAAGTAGTTTTGCACTTGAAATTACTCCAAGAGCACGATAGATTTTGTCTTCGATGATAATACGTTGACCATTCATGACATGCTGTCGTGCACGGCGTTCTTTTTGAATAAAAAGCTCTATCAACGGGAGGAGATGGTCAAGAATCCCCTGCTCTGT
>CAZPNF010000407.1:0-2548 GCA_964587715.1 uncultured bacterium
CTCTCTTTGTTAATCTCTGCTCGGAGAAGGATTTCTTCAGCGTAGGTTCCGCTGACGCTCAAAAAATTGGTTAGCCCCCTCACTATCTCGGTTTCCTCAAGCTTCATGATTGCCCTAAAGTCTTGAATGTTCAGTTTGTGGGGGTTCCTTCCTCTTGCAGGGGGATGCTGGAACTGTTCGCCGCGCAAGATGTTTCTGTCCCGCATTCTCTTGTAGGTCATGGCTTGCAGAATTTTGCCCTCCGGGTCAACTAGGATGGCGTTTCCTGCGCCGAAAAGCTCTGAGACCAGTTGAAAGTCGCCTTGCCGCGTGCTGATTTCCATGATTGCTATTCGCTCGAATTCGTGTTGCCGAACCTCCTTGACTACGCCGTTATCGAGGTATTTCCTGAGGCTCATGCAGAATGCAGAGGGCTTTTTTGGGGTTTCATGGACGTATGAGGTTAGGTGGAGCCGTTTTCCCGCTTCGATGAGCAGTTGGAGTCGAGGCTGGTTTGGTCTCCGGAGCTTGAGGAGCAGTGTTTGGGTGCCGATTTGATAAATCTTGGCGACATGGGCACCTTTGGCTAATTCGTTAATTTCATGGGTGACTGCGGCTACATCGAAGCTTGTCATTACTTCCTTCAACATTTTTTCCTCCAGAGACGAGAAACCTGCTTTCCCACATTAAGAGAGCGCCTCGTTCATATCCGTTTTCTGTTTTGTGTTACTGCATAAAAAGAGTGCCGCCTCGAAATGATACGATTCGTTGTGGGGGCGGTTAACTGCTGTGGGATAACGTTTCTTTTATGATCTTCTTTTTTTGAAAGCCGTTGTGCTTTTCTTTTTGGCAGTTCTTGACGACATTCTCTGGGCGCCTATCCAGTATAATGTCCATCCGGTGAGCCAGAGGAAAATGGTGAGGGGTAAAAGAACGATTATTTTTACCTGATGCCATACGCTTCTTTTGCTGTTCGAATCGTCCATGTAATCCCGCAATCGATTGTTAGATTGGAAAAGATGTAAAGCTCTTATGAAAACGGGCTAAATATTTACAATATGAACAACTGATCGTCTTTCCAGGCTAGGTGCCTCACCGAAGTAGTTCTAATGATGGCTTATCTCTTGTGCTGAGAGGGGTTATTTTTGGGAGAGTTTAAGTAAGTGAGAGCCGTTTTAAGCGGTGGAGAAAGTTTCCGAAAGCGAAAGTAAGATAAATGACAAGTGAAAAGTTATGGTGTTCACGGAAACATGTGATTCAAATTGAAAACGTTGAATGTTATTTATTGTATGAGAATCGGCTTCGGTGTCCTCGCCGCCCTGATTGCTGCTTTGGTGGTGAACCTCAAAGTAGGTATGCCGCTTATAAACGGCATAACTGTTGGGCTGGCAGTTTACCTTGTCTCATTTTATCTTATTAAATGGCTGTTTATGAATAAGGTGGATAAGCCGACCAAGATTCTTACAATGGGGGTAGGCGCTTACATTCTCACATTCATTTTCTGCTGGGTACTATTCGTCACCCCGTTTCTGGCGCCTCCAACCGCCGCATTCACTATGACTCCAGAACAACCTGTAGTTGGAGAAATCATAACCTTTGACGCAAGTGCCAGCTTTGATGACGATGGAGCAATAGTTACCTATGTTTGGAACTTCGGAGACGAAAACACCGCTAGAGAAGAAGTTCCCACAATCACTCACAGCTATAGCGTAGCTGGAGAGTACACAGTTGAACTGAAAGTCGTGGATGACCATGGAGTAGGCAGCAGCAACACGGCAACCATAACCTTCTTTAGTGCCGCCTCTTAACAGCAACAAGGATTACAAACATTCTTGACACCAATAAATGAGAGGTAAGGTATGCTGCAGATTTCAGGAAAAATATTGTTTTCAACAATCTTCTGTTATTAGGCTCCTAATATGCGAAGAGAACACTTGACAACAGAAACGCTCTGGGCAAAAAACAATTAACCTGCATGGAAAAACAGAAACTCTTGCGGGAAGAAGCAAATAAAAAGTATTGGCGGGAAATATCTCCAGCTGGATTCCGAATCCGCGAAATATAGGCAATTTTAAACATAGAAAATAATCTGCCTGAAAGGGGGGAGTGAATGCGTACAAATCGGTTTGTGAACTCAAAGGAGAAAATAGAAATGCACGCATCCACTAATGTTGAGATGTCGAGAATGGCATATAAGGTATATTTCGATTTCCGATATAAGTGAAAGAATGTTTCTTTTATGATTTCAGACGTTTACTAATACATAAGAGCTTCTAGCACTTCTCTTTCGTGTGGCGGTCTAACAAAAATCGCATCCTCAACGTATGCTCTTAACGGCTCAGCTACGCTCCAAGCCTGAGAAATACATCCTCGGGGAAGGTGAGGCTCATCTCCGTCAAAGATTTCGCTAATCGTTCCCAACCCCGCCCGACGTATTTCTTCTCGGAAAAGTGGCTGCAGGAAACTTTTGAAGGCAAATTTCCGCCAACGTTCCTCATGATTTTTTGTCTTCAGGAAGGCTGTGGTGAAGGGTCCTAGAAGCCACGCCCAAACCGTGCCGTTGTGGTAT
>CAZPNF010000408.1:0-2528 GCA_964587715.1 uncultured bacterium
CTCCACACAGAAGTGCGTTTTGCCTTAAAACAGGAGAGTGATGAATCGGAGACTCAGGACGGCATGGATGTGTGTTTATGCGTGCTGGAGAGGGGGAGAAGAAGCATCGCGTTTGCCGGTGCGAAGCGACCGCTCTACATCGTGAGGAACGGGAAATCAAAGCCAAAAGAGCACGAATTCATCGAGATAAAAGGAGACCGGAAATCCATTGGGGGAAAGCAGAGAGAGGAGCGGCGAGTGTTTACGAATCATGAGATCAAGATTCGGTCGGGAGACGTGCTCTATTTAACCACCGATGGATTTGTGGATCAGAACGATTCGGAGAACAGGAGATACGGTTCAAAGAGATTCAAAGCATTTCTGCAGAGTCATGCAGGGCTTTCTCTTTCTGAGCAGAGGAAGGCGCTTCTGGCAGAACTGGATTCGCATCAGGGGGGCGAAGCGCAGCGGGATGATATTGCGATGATTGGGGTGAAGGTGTGATGCTGTATTATTACCAATCAAGTCTTTATTTTTTGTGCAAGAGTTTTCGTAACAATGCAGTAGATGCCGCAAGGATTTAAAGTGCCTAAAGTGCCTAAAGTGAACTAAAGTGAACTAAACAGATTACTTTAGTCACTTTAAACTTTAGACACTTTAGTTCACTTATATTGGTAGTATGAGGTATAAGAAAATGAAAAAGCTACAAAGTCTAATCATCGTTGTATTCATTATTCATGCAATGAGTCTTCAAGCTCAGTTACCCAATTTACCCAGTGAGATGTCCCCTATCTCACGGGGTGAGCTTGGCATTCCTTTTATCCGAAATTATGAACCAGACGAATATCAGGCGCACATGCAGAACTGGGCTGTGATTCAAGACAAGCGAGGGGTGATGTATTTTGGACTCAGCAGTGGGGTTTTGGAATTTGATGGAGAATTTTGGAACCATATCCCCATGCCAAACCATACTTCTGTTCGTTCCCTGGCCAGGGATACTAACGGAACCATTTATGTGGGTACCATGGGTGAGTTTGGCTTTCTAGCCTTCGATAAAACAGGCATGTTGACCTACGTCTCGCTATCGGACACTTTACCTGAAAAGGATAAGAATTTTAAGAATGTATGGAGAACCCATGCTACAGAATACGGCATTTATTTTGAGACATCAGAGAAGATGTTTCGTTTTTATCGGGGAGAGATTGAAGTCCTTTCCATATCCGTTGATCGAAGCTATCCGATAAAGGAGGGCCTGATACTCAAAAAAAATAACGAGAATCGTCTACACGTTTTAAAAGGGAATCGGCTCCAGGTATTACCCCATACAGAAAGAATACCCTGGGAATCTGCCGGTCGACTCGTTATCCTCCCTTATACGGACAACAAGATTTTAATCGCCACCCAAAATGAGGGAATTTATGTGTATGATCTTGATTTGCTTTTGGATGAGGATTCCTTTGTGTCAGATTTTTCTAAAAAAAGCATCCCTCCAGAAGTCCTGAAAAAACTGTCCACAGAGATCGAGGAATTTTTACGTTACAATGAGTTATACCATGCTGTTCAAGTCAATGATCATTGCTATGCCTTTGGCACTAGTGAAGGTGGAATTGTCATGATGGATCAAGAGGGCAGATTGATCCAGCTGATTAATAAAAATTGCGGGTTACAGAATGACAATGTGCATAATCTCTATGTCGATCAAGATCAAAATCTATGGGCAGCCTTGAATAAAGGAAATTCCTATATTGAAATTAACTCTCCGATCACGAAATTTGATGAAGGGAATGGTTTAGAGACTTACGCTGAAACATGTATCAGGCACAAAGGCACCTTATATATAGCTACTCACAATGGTTGCTTCTATTTGTCTGATCCTAAGACGCGTGTAAAAAATGATAAGTATCATATCTTGCCTGTTAAAAATTATAATACCGATTGCTGGAGCTTCATTTCGATAAAAAATATGTTATTGGCAGGTGGAACGAATTATATTTACCAGATTAAAGATCATATTGCTAAACCAATCAAAGAAGTTGACCGTCTCTACTGTTTTGGTTATACGGAAAAGTTTCCAGATTACGTCTTTGTCGGCCTGAGAGAGGGATTTGCTGCTTTACACCTCAAAGAAAAGGATGGAGAGAGCAAAGATTTTCAGCAGGTAAAATACATAGATGATGGTCGTTTTAAAAAAGTCAATAACATCATTCGAAAAATTACAAGCGACAGCAATGGAGACCTCTGGTTAACGACTCGGTACAGCGGCATCATCTATCTTCGATTTACCGGTCAGGATATCTCTGATTTTCAAATCTATCGGTATCATATGAGTCATGGATTGCCCCGGGAGGATTACAATCGTGTCTATTTTATCAATGACCGCCTTGTTGTGGCCAGCATGAAGGGCATCTTTCAAGGCATGATGCCAGAGGATTTTCAGGCCAATCCCTCGGACATTCAATTTGTACCCGAGGAGACTTTTGGCCAATTGCTTCCTGATCCATCTGCCAGTGTACACGGGATGCACGTCGATCAGAAACAGGATATTTGGG
>CAZPNF010000409.1:0-2524 GCA_964587715.1 uncultured bacterium
ACGGTGGAATTCTCCAGAAGCTGGAGCCTCTGGAAAATAGAATCCTGGCGGAAACTAAGAAGAAAGTAGGACAATGGCGCAAACACGGTATCAGAGTTGAAGAGGTACAAAAATATTACCGCTGGCTCGACAAAACAATTCTGGCTGAATACCAGCGCCAATTTGGTCTATGACATTTCAGGGTAAAATTCGCACAGAATACATATCCTGTGCGATCGGGTAATCGGGGAATAATTAATGGGTGGCAATATCAGAAATAAAAAGCTTGCTCTCATCGGATTTCCATTTGATGAAAACTCATCTTACATGAGAGGAGCTTCTTCTGCTCCACCATTGATAAGGGAAACTTTCCACTGCTATTCAACTAATACATGGAGTGAATCCGGGATAGATATTGGTGCAGAATCTGTTTTGTTCGATGCTGGAGACGTTGATCTCCCTATTTCCAGTGATCCTTTTGGCGAAATCGAAAAAGCCGTTACAAAATTGTTAGATCATGATTTTCTTCCAATTTCGCTGGGAGGTGATCACTCAATTACCTATCCAATTCTGAAAGCTTTTAACAAAAAATACCCCAGACTCAGCATACTCCATTTTGACGCCCACCCTGATCTCTATGATGAACTGGATGGAAATCGTTATTCTCATGCGTGCCCATTTGCAAGAATCATGGAGACCTGTCAGATACAGCGGTTGGTCCAGGTGGGTATCCGAACTTTGAACAAGCACCAGCGGGAACAGGTGGAGAGATTTAAAGTTGAAGTAATTGAGATGAAAGACTTGGCTGAGGATCTCAAGCTTATATTTGATACACCAGTTTATATCTCTTTTGACATAGATGTACTCGACCCTGCTTTTGCATCAGGAGTTTCACATTACGAACCAGGGGGAATGACCACCAGACAGGCGATTGAAATCATTCAGAAAGTTCAGGCACCAGCAATTTTAGGGGCAGATATTGTCGAATTTAATTCTAAAAGAGATCCCTCAGGTATTACTGCAATGGTCTGTGCTAAAATTTTAAAGGAGATAGCCGCAAGAATGTTAGAGTGAAGGATTCGCTATGAGAAGAACTAAAATTGTTTGCACAATCGGTCCGGCTACGAAATCCCCGGATATGTTAGAGAAAATGATTCGTGCAGGTATGAATGTTGCTCGATTGAATTTTTCCCATGGATCTCATGAAGAGCACGGTGAGGTTATTTCTGCTGTCCGCTCCATAGCCGATCGCTTAAAACAACCCGTGGCAATTCTTCAGGATCTTGCAGGGCCGAAGGTACGCACAGGTCCTATAATTAACGGGCCTGTAATGCTGAAACCAGGACAAACATTTATCCTTACCAGCAGAGAAGTACCGGGAGATTTCAGAGAGGTTTCTCTAACTTACAAGAACCTTCCGAAGGATGTTTATCCAGGGGATGTTCTTCTGCTCAGCGACGGTGATCTGGAACTTATCGTTGAAGAAAAATCTGAGAAAGATATAAAATGCCTTGTACGCGTTGGCGGCTTGTTGGATTCTCGCAAAGGGATTAATCTGCCGGAACGATCTATCAACATACCAATTCTCCGTGATAAGGACCGGGATGATCTTGCTTTCGGTATAGAGCAAGGAGTCGATTATATTGCTCTGTCGTTTGTTCGCACTGCAGAAGAAGTGAAGGAAGTGCGAGAGCTTGTAAGAAAATCAGGTAAAAAAACAACTCTTATTGCCAAGATTGAAAAACACGAAGCTCTCGTGAATATAGATGAGATTATTAAAGCAGTAGACGGCATTATGGTGGCGCGTGGAGATTTAGGTGTTGAGATACCGATCGAAGGTGTTCCAAAAGTTCAAAAAATGCTGATAGAAAAAACCAACCGTGCCGGTAAACCAGTGATTACTGCCACTCAGATGCTGAAATCCATGGTGGATAATCCGCGTCCCACACGAGCAGAAGTAACAGACGTGGCAAATGCAATTCTTGATGGAAGCGATGCAGTGATGCTGTCCGAAGAGAGCACTGTAGGAAAATATCCTGTTGAAGCAGTTGACATGCTGTTGCGCATTGCTAAGAGTACAGAATCAGCATTTCCATTCCACAGGTGGCTCTCTAAATTTGAGGAAGACAGGACATTAAGCATACAAGAAGCCGTAGCTCACTCAGCATGCCAGATCGCCAGATGGGTGAATGCTGCTGCAATTCTGACTTCTACAAAGTCAGGCAGTACCACCCGGCTGGTAGCTAAGTACCGTCCGCCACAACCTATCCTTGCTATGACTCCTGATGAAGTTACATACAGAAAGCTTGCTTTAGTATGGGGAGCAATCCCCATAATGATCGGGAAAACGCAGACTACAGATGAACTAGAACAGCAAAGCATTAAGCTTGCTCTCAAGTCGGGGCATGTCAAAAAAGGTCAGTTAATGGTTTTTACAGCAGGCATTCCACTCAACGTAACAGGAACCACAAATCTGATCAAGATTGTTACAGTCTAATAATCATAGATTATGAATTTGCTAACAGACTATTATAGTCGCAGGGGC
>CAZPNF010000410.1:0-2521 GCA_964587715.1 uncultured bacterium
AAGAGAGCGGTTGGGAGTTTACTATACCCCTTTGCCTGTGGTTTCCTACATTGTGAGGTCAATTCATAATCTTTTAAAAGACAAATTTAGAAAGAGCGAAGGTCTTGCCACAAACGACGTTACCCTGCTTGACCCTTCTGCTGGAACTCTCACGTTTGTAGTTCAAGCAATCAAGCAAGTCCAGAAGGAGTTGGAAGAGAACAAAAAGGGAGGGCTGATTAAATCCTACATAGAAGAACACATACTGCCCCATTTCCATGCTTTTGAGATCCTGGTTGCTCCCTATACAGTGGGACATTTCAAGGTCTCTATGGTCTTTGAAGAGATGGGCTACAAATTCAAGGAAGGGGAACGGTTCCAATTTTATCTTACCAATACTTTGGAGATGAAGGAGCCAAAGCAGACAAGTTTTCTCATCGACCTTGCCAGAGAGGGACAGGAAGCAAAGAGGATAAAGGAAAAGGTTCCGATTCTGGTTGTACTTGGTAATCCCCCTTATTCTGTGAGTTCGGAAAACAAGTCGGACTTTATTGGATCTCTGATGAAGGAGTACAAAGAAGATGTCCGTGACGAACGGAACATCCAGCCTCTTTCTGATGATTACATAAAGTTCATACGCTTTGCTCACTGGAAGGTAGAGCAAGCAGGCAAGGGAATCCTGGGGTATATTACCAACAACTCTTATCTTTCTGGCATAATCCATCGAGGGATGAGAAAGAAGCTTCTGGAAACATTTGATGAGATTTACATCCTGAATCTTCATGGTTCTTCAAGGATTGGCGAAAAGACACCTGAAGGTGGTAAAGATGTAAATGTCTTTGACATACAGCAGGGCGTTGCCATTGCCCTATATGTGAAGCTGGAAAAATCACCTAAAGAAAAAAAGCTCTATTATGCCGACCTCTGGGGACTGAGAGAGAAAAAATACAAGTACCTTTTTGCAAACGATGTTAAAACAACCAAATGGCAAGAGCTTGAACCTGTTTTACCTTACTACTTCTTTGTCCCCAAAGATTTCGCTTTACAACCAGAGTATGAAAAATTCTGGAAGGTGACGGAGATTTTTAAGAAGTGGTCAAGTGGAGTAAAAACCCATAGAGACCATTTTGTAGTTGGGTTCACTAAAGAAGAAATAGTCCAAAGACTAAGAATATTTACTGGATCGCTACCAGATGAATTGGTTAGACAAAGCTTAGGACTTAAAGATACAGAAACTTGGAACTTAGCTGAGGCAAGACAAAAGGTTAAGGACAAAAAATTGGAGAATGAAATTTATCCCTATGCTTACAGACCTTTTGGTATAAGACAAATTTGTTACGAGCCTGCTTTAATAGACAGAGATAGATGGCCATTTATGGGGTATTTTCTAAAAGGAAACACTGGGATAGCTCTGATGCGACGGCCTATACCAGCTTGGACTCTCACGCAAGTGTTCGTTATAGATGCTATTGCTGACGGTAATTTCTATGCTTACCAAACCTACTTCTTCTCCCTTTACCTCTACCCCGATGAACACAGGGAGCAACTGGTTATGGAGGGGGCCTATAAAACAAACCGCATATCCAACTTCACTCCGGAGTTTTTACAGGCCATAAAAGAATCCATTGGCACTGAGCCAACTCCAGAGGAGATTTTCTATTACATCTATGCTGTCCTTTATTCTCCAACCTACCGCAAGCGTTACGAGGAATTTCTCAAGATAGACTTTCCAGGGATTCCGCTGCCTTCAGATTATAATGTGTTCAAAAAATTATATAGTCTTGGAAAACAACTTGTTGATCTTCATTTGCTTAAGGCTTCAGCCCTTGATGAGACTGAGACCGGTTTTCCCGAAGGTGGTTCCAATAAGGTAGAAAAGGTTTCCTATGATGAGGAGAGTCAGAGAGTTTTCATAAACAAAGAACAGTTTTTTGAGGGTATTTCAAAGGAAGTCTGGGAATACAGAATAGGAGCCTATAAGGTAATGGAGAAATATCTGAAGGACAGGAAGGGTCGAAAACTTTCTCTCGATGAGATTAACCATTATATGAAAGTGGCAAAGGCAATTCGTTTAACAATTGAGTTACAGAAAAGAGTTGACCATGTTTATAGAAAGCTTAAAATTTAAGTCGCCGCATCGCTTAACACAGCATATACAAATATGAATCAATACAAGAGAGAAACACACCGACGGAAATCAATTCGTTTAAAGGGATATGATTATTCTCAGGCCGGTGCGTATTTTATTACCATCTGCACCCAAAATTGGGAATGTTTGTTTGGACATGTTGCGAATGGGAAGATGGTGTTGAATGATGCCGGCAAAATGGTTCAGAGCGTGTGGAATGAAATCCCCATATATTATTCCGGCATTGATATTGATGCATGTCAAATCATGCCAAACCACCTACACGGCATTATTGTTATTGTAGGGGCAGACCCCCGTGTCTGCCCTGATATTGGGCAACCACAGAAAATGGGGCAACCACAGAAAATGGGGCAACTACAGAAAATGGGGCAACTACAGAAAATGGGGCAACTA
>CAZPNF010000411.1:0-2500 GCA_964587715.1 uncultured bacterium
AGTATCTCCATGGACTTTTTTACTGCGTAGCCCTCTTCGCCATCCAGCATTTTTTCTTCAGTTTTTGTCAGGTTCATATGATCACAGGAACTTGTTCAAGTCAACCTTTCATCATTTTTCCTTTTTAAATCCTTTACCTGCTCCTCTCAGGAGTATGGTTGCATCTAACCCCATCTTGCAGGTTCCAGCTTTTCCCCCCTCACAATTTCTGGATTCCTATCTTTGTTCTTAACACTTCAAAGCCTTCATGTTCCATGGTTGCCGCAACCGCTTCCTGCAGGTCTTTTCCGGGCGTCAACGCCACCATGCAACCTCCGCCGCCACCGCCAGTTAATTTTGCTCCAAACGCCCCCTCCTCCCTAGCCAACTCAACCAGATGATCCAATTCTTTGCATGAAACCTCGATTTCCTGCAGTAAAAGGTGGTTTTCATTCATTAATTTGCCAACCTGTTTTAGGTCAAATGCTTCCAGCGCCTTTCTTCCTTTGTGCGCTAGCTTTTCTGCCTGCCTGAAGATTTCACCGTATTTTTTGGGATTTTGTTTCTTTCTATCTGCCACTCCAGCAACCATCGCCTTGGTGTTAGCGACAATTCCAGTGTTGCCTATGACGATTTCAACCGGCTCCAGTATGCTCAATTGTTCTATCGTGTTTGAGTCTCCACCCAAATTTTTTTTGAACCAAATCAAGCCGCCGAAGGTTGCTGCGGTGTTGTCGATGCCTGAAGGGTTCCCCGCATAAGCCTTTTCCGCTTCATAAGCGATGTCATTAATCCGCTCATCAGACAAATCTAGGTCAAACTCTTCTACTATGGCTCGGGCAATCGCAACACTGCTTGCCGCGGAAGCTCCAAGCCCGCTGAATCCGGGCAGGTTTCCGCCCAACCGGATGTCTATGGCGACCTTTTTAGGATCCATATGCATTGCCGCTAGCATTCTTTCGATTGACTCTAGCTGCTGCAGCTTCTTATTTTCCGCGTACCCTTTTGCGCCACTTCTCTCGTCTGTAACATTGATGCCGTTTGCGGCTTTTTTCACTTCTGCCTCTGCCGCTGAATCAACTGCTGAAGCAATTCCGGGTACGCCATGAACAACAAAGTGTTCACCGAACAAAATTGTTTTTCCGAAACCAGAACCTCTTCCCATCGGAACACACCCAAAACACAATGGAAAAGATCGAATAAAATACTTTTAGGTCAGTTAACAACAGCAAGCTTTTCTTGCAGAATTGTATCTAAATCCACATATCAAATGATTGTGCTAAATAATGCTTTATGTTATTTCGCTGAGGAGAAAATCTTATGAGCAATCAGCCTATAGAACAAAAACCATCCCGGACTGCCGGCATTGTTTGTTTCTTTCGTGCATGCGCAAATAAGGAAAAAAATGAGCAAATTCGTGGGCCCGATCATCTAGCAAAAATTTATCTAAAAAATTTTTACCGTCTTCTGCTAACCTTCCACAAACTAACATTGGCGATAGCCAAAAGAAAGGTACCCGGAACATATGAATATGTGATCGCCAGAACCAAATTTTTTGACGATGTCTTCAACCAAGCTCTTGTGGATAATTACCCTCAAATCGTATTTCTTGGAGCAGGATATGATACTAGACCTTACAGGTTTCAAGATTCCATAAAGCAAACAGAAATTTTTGAATTGGATGCTCCCACAACACAGCAAATCAAAAAACAGTTTTTGAAAAAATCTAACATCTCTATACCCAATAAGCTACACTTTGTTCCAATCAACTTCAACAAAGAAGACCTAGCGAAGCTTTGATGAAGGCAGGATTCAAAATGAACAGAAAAACTCTATTCATCTGGGAGGGCGTCACAGAGTATTTAACTCCTGAAGCAGTAGACTCCACACTAGATTTTATCCGCAGAAACTCTGGAAACACTGTTGCCTTTAACTACATTTACAAATCCGTAGTAGATGGAACCTGTGATTACTATGGCGCTAAAGAAATAGTTAAGGCGACAACAGAATCAAGTGAGCCATACCAGTTTGGGATTGAAGAAGGCAAAATTGAACAATTTCTAACTGCCAGAGGATACGAGTTAGTTAGTCATTATACCGCAGAAGAATTAGAGAAAAAATACCTAACCAAAGACGACGGTTCCCTTTTTGGAAGAATTAGTGGTCATGTGTGTCTCGTACTCGCAGCAGTCAAAACTTGATAGTTAATTTCAGTTTGCTAGAGTATTAGAACTTTGAACTTCCCTAAATTCAAATGCATCCAATAGAATTTGTTTCTGTTAGCTAGCTTTTCGTGAATGCTATGGCGGCGTAGCCTACTACTGCGGAGCGGTCGCCTAGTACGTCGCCGCTTGTCTTGTAGCATAGTAACTGTGCCTTTTTGGCGTCTAACTCTTTTGCTGCTGTTATGGCGGCGATGATTGGACCGTAACCGCAAGTGGATATCCCATACGATTCTACAGTATGGTAGTATTGTTCTTCGTCCATCTTGAGGGCAGCATCTATCGCCATTTTGTCCTTC
>CAZPNF010000412.1:0-2497 GCA_964587715.1 uncultured bacterium
TTGCTTCTGAGGATCGCTTTGTCTATGGATTTGTTGAAAAAAAATAGATTTGGTCTTATCTTTGTTCTTGGGAGCCTATTTTTTTCTCATTTTATTTTGGCTCAGACTCAAAGTTTTCCAGATTCGGTTCAGTGCACAATTGAGCTACAGTGCCAATTTTCTGGCCTGGAAGTTTTGCTTGACAGTAGCAAGGTTGGCAGGACACCGATTCCCATCTTGCCTGTGAATCCAGGAGTTCATAGGATTCGTGTCAGACATCCGGATACATCAGGCTGGTTGAATTGTGATTGGGAGAGAAAAGTTATTCTAAAAAAAGGGGAGAAAAAGGTTCTTGTTGTTAAATTCCCGGTGACTTACTGGGTCGAGTCTGATCCGTCAGGGGCGTCTGTTTTTTTCATGGGCAGTAAATTGGGTAAGACACCAATGCTTGTGAAAATTCCTTCAGGGAGCAGTGGTTTTCTGGTTCTAAAAAAACCAGGATACAAGGATTATCAGATTAGACTGAATTTTCCCTCGTCATCTCTCATCCAGGTTTCTCTGGAAAGAATAGAGATGTTTAAAGATGTGAAGAGTGATTCCCATAAGTTAAAGAAACACTGGATTATTGGAAGCGGAGCTGCGGCTTTGCTTTCTGGCGTTGCTGGTTACTATTTTAAGGCAGCGGCAAATCGTGCTTACGGAAAATACATGGCAGCAAGTACCCCGAAAAGTATGAATCACTACTTTAATAACACGATGAAATTTGATAAGGTTTCTACTGGTTTCTACGCAGCGGCAGAAGTAAGTCTTGTTTTCTCGCTGTTTCTTTTTATAAAAGGCATGTAGTATCGTCTTTTTGTTATTGGGTAGATGAAAGCCCTTGCTTTCATCAAAGATTATATATGGGGCTGTATCAAAAGTCGGAGATTTAGAGAAAGCGCAAAGAATGCACAAATCCAGAGCTTAAAATTCAACACTCAGCAGAATTAGATTCCTCGCTCCGCTCGGAATGACATGGACTGGAAGCGTCATTCTGAGGAGTGTCGATTCATCGGCACGACGAAGAATCTCCTGCTACTCAACATTTGTGGTAATACCTCCTCAAAATGGACTTTTGATACAGTACCAAAAGAAATTGCCTTTTTGGAAATCCGTGAAGCCCGATTGTATAGTGAAAGCTCAAAAAAGGAATGAAAGGCTTACGCCTTAAATCCAAAAATAGCTGGCGGAGTTAATCCGTAAGGATTTTATAGGACAGTGGTAATGAACATCAGAGTAATTATTCTGGGAATGCTTCTTTTCCTCACAATTTCAGAATGTTCTCAGAGGGAAAGAAACAATCCTCTGGATCCCCAAAACCCGGAGACCAGAGGGCGTCCAACCGGTCTTGCTGCTACCTCAGAAAAACACAATGTTACCCTCTCCTGGAATTCTGTTTCGCTCGATGGTGTTTTAGGATACAATCTCTACAGATGGATTTCCGGAATAAATAAATCAAAGATGGTTTTTTTTATACCGTCAGATTCATCTTCCTTTATAGACAAAGATCTTCCCTACGATCAAAGAATAACGTACCGCCTGTCGGTTGTTTCTTCCGGATATGAGAGTCCTCTTTCAGATAGTGTTTCCACTACTCCGGGTCCATACAATTACTGGTTAGTGGATAATTATGATGGAACTGTGTTTAGATTGACCTACGATGGAATGCACATACTTGCAGAAAGTTATTATATTTCTCAGCCGATATCTGTGTCAGCAGATTCTCTTTCACAAACGGCATGGGTTGTTAATAGTCTGGGGTATCTCTTTAAGTTCTCCTCCAGCGGGGACATACTGCTGACAGTGAAGGAACTGGACCATCCCTCTAAAGTAAAGGTAGATGTTTCCAATAATCTGGTCTGGATCGCCGATCAGCACTCTACCTCTGTTGTCCGCTACGATCTAAGTGGGAATTTTCTCGGAGTTACCAGAGGATTTGGTGAAATCTCTGACATCAGTTCTGCCGGTTCGTCAAAAGGATGCTGGGTTTCTGATATTAAAGAAAAAAAGATTGTTTTTCTTTTAACTGATGGTGAGAAAAAGTTCAGTGTGAACTGCACATCTCCCAGGGCAGTTTCTTGCTACCGTAAAGACGGGTGGTTGTGGGTGGCAGACAGTTTAAGAATGCTCCGAATCTGGCCTGATGGGAAGTTAGAAAAAGTAACGGACTTGAATTCTCCGCTTGTTTCTATTTCTGCTGATCAGAGAACAGGCGATTGCTGGAGTATTACAGAAGTGGACAGCAAAGGTAAAAATCAAATTGTGAAACTCAGTGTGAACGGCACTTTGATCACAAAGGTGGGAGGTTTTTACTATGCGCGGTCACTGGCTGCTAATTCTTTCAACGGCGGCTGCCTTGTTGCTGATACGGGAAATGGCCGGGTTGTAAGGCTTTCTGGAAATGGAAACATCATGGGGACATTGGATAATTTTTATACACCCTGGGATATTGCAGTGGAGTGATAGTGTTACAAACAGA
>CAZPNF010000413.1:0-2495 GCA_964587715.1 uncultured bacterium
ACTGAAAAAATTAAAAATCAAAATCACAATTTAAAATGCAAAAATACTCTGCCCACACATCGGTTGAAAAATATCCTTTTATTTCCTGTTGTATTTTTTAGCCAAAAATATGAGTTTGCATCTGTAAAATGGTACAGTAATCAAAAAACTATTTAAATTTTGCATTCATTTTGATTTTTCCTTTTTGATTTTTACATTTGTCACCTGCTACTTATTTGATTGCCATAGGAAAAGAAAAGTATGCATTAATCGGATGAGCCTTTATTTAATGGGTCTTTCTTTTAATGATTTTACAACGATTTTGGATTCGGGTCCAGGAAGGGGTGCTACAGGCTCAGTCAAAAGGAAGCGACCTTCGGCTATCCATAGTTTCAGTGTTTCAGCAATTTCTACTGCTTTTGAGTAGCTCGACAGAGAACCTGTTGGCACCTCCTTACCTTTAATCGAAATTTTCCCGCTCTTCAATTCGGCGTAGGAAACTTCCCCTAGAGTTTCTGATTTTCTCTCAGGATAAGCTTTACCGTAATCAACAATAGGGGCAAAAATTTCACTGTCCCGAACCGATGTGAATTTCGCCATTTCTTCATTTAAGATGGGGATAGGAATTCCAATCCCAACTGTTAAAGTTGCCCCATATCCCAGCATGGAAGTCCCTACAAGCCACTGCGGTTTCATTTGTTTTAAATCTCCTATGACTGCAAGGGTCCCGGCTGGAACCGACGGCACACCGTTTTCTTTTCTCTTTACATTGGGTTCGTGCTGCGTTCCCTGCCATGCAACATAACCAATACCACCGCCAAGAAAGATTTTTGTGCCTATACCTACAGTTTTGTATAGGGGATCGTTGAGCAATGGAGAGAGCTGGCCTGCACTGCAGTAGTTGGCATTTCCCAGATTAGGTTTTAAAACGCCCATATAGGTGTAGATGATACGGTTGCTTCCTACGTTAACAGCAACGTTGTAATTCTGATAGCCGTTCCGTGGGTTAAAAAGAACAGCTTCATTAATATCCTTGATGTTTATCCATGTTTCTAATCTGTTTTTTGGATAACAGTCTGTACCGTATGTGGTTGCAGTGAGCCCGATGTCTTTGCCTGCAACAAGTTCCTGGATAACGTGTCCGCCTCCGTATCTGAATTCACCGGGGTGGATTTTATTTTTTGGATCATCATCAGGAACTTGCGAAACTCCTATTAGTATGTCAACAGCAGCAAAGCCAGCATAGGCCGGTACACCGTTCAGGTGACATATTCCACCTCCGAGTTTTATCTTCGGTTTGCTGTGACCAATGTTTATGTATGCACTGCTGGAACACATCGGGCCGAAAGTCCCTGTTGTAACCACGTCCACTTCTTCGGCTGCTTTTTTGACTCCTTTCTCGTTGACAGTTTTGATCATCTCTTCAGCAGTTAAAACTACTGCTTTGCGTTTTTCTATTTTTTCATTTATTTCTCTGATTGTTTTTGCCATCAGTTTTCCTCCGTGATGAAAAGGCAGTGAACAATAGATGTTCGACGCCGTTCAGTTGATTTTTTGTCGTTGATTATATCTCCCGAATTATTACTCGTTCTTCCCGCCGTGCGACGGGTGTGCATGATCCATACCATTGTTCACCACCTCCTTTCGTCATTGAAGGTATTTTTTACTGAAAAAGTTCTGCCGTATATCGGATTGACAAGATTCTGGAAATTGCAGTAATATACCATTTCTCTCTATTCATGTCAAGACTAAATTAGAATTATTCTATAAAGTACTTGACAAAAGATTAAAATTTTTTAAATTTAGAAACGTATAAGGAAAAAATGCGAGGATAATTTATCTGAACAACGGAACCAATTAATTTTTTACTCGTATCATATTTTAAAAGATACAGCGGGTGGGCTGAAAGTAGGATTTACACGCGGATATTTCAATCCATGCCTCTTTCCGCATAAATGGCTTGATTAATTCAATCCTGTTCGTAGTACCCAATATTATTTTAAAACTTGAACTTTTTCGATGAAGAATTCAAAATCGTTTTGTTGGTTTTTATATTATAACTTCATAATAAGATGGAGGGGGTTCCCCAATGGATATTGCTGAATTAAAGAAAATGAAGATTTCTGAGCTAACAACCCTGGCTCAGGAAATGAATATTCCCGGGTATTCTGGTCTGAGAAAGCAAGAGCTCATATTTCGGATTTTGGAAGCTCAAACCCAGAAGGATGGGAACATATTCTCTGAAGGAGTTCTCGAAATTCTGCCCGATGGATATGGATTTCTTCGTTCGCCTAGCACGAACTATCTGCCAGGTCCAGATGATATCTATATTTCTCCTTCGCAGATCAAACGGTTCAGTCTTAGAACAGGGGATATGGTTTCAGGGCAAATACGTCCTCCCAAGGACAATGAGCGTTTTTTTGCGCTCATTAAAGTTGAAGCGGTGAATTATGAAAATCCGGAAGAGGCCAAGCACAAAATTCTCTTTGATAACCTCACGCCTCTTTATCCAAATG